>CAJKXG010000187.1 GCA_905203795.1 uncultured Oscillospiraceae bacterium
GAGCCGTTCGCCGATCGCCGCACATTCCGCCGCCGCCGCGCGGGCGTCCTCGCGACGACCGAGCGCATCCAGTGTGACCGCCAGTGTCAGCAAAACGCCGCTGCCCGCTGTATCGTTCGTCATGCTCTCGCGGTACAGCGCGGCGGCTTTTTCCGCCAGCGGCAGCGCTTTCTCATATTGTTCCATGGCATTCAAAGCGTCCGCACCGATGTGCAGTGCACACACATACTGCGGAGAACGCGCGCCCGCCTGCGATTTGGCGATCGTCTGCATCTGTTCGCTGTAAGCGACCACCTGCGCGTACTCGCCCGCAAAAAAGGCGTACATCGCCGCGTTATAATACGCGCGGTAGGTATCGGGGGATTTCTTGCCCTTGGCTTTTTCGGTGGCGGCAATCAGGTCTTGGGACAGTGCCGCCGCATCCGCGTCCCGTCCCAGTTCGTGGTAGATACCCGCCAGATGCTGCGCGACCGCGCGGATTTCATCGTGCTCGTCGCCCACACTGCGCCGCCGCAGTTCCAGACATTTTTCCGCCGCGTCGCGCGCCTCTTCAAACTTGCCCAGTGCGGCGCAGCTGCTGTACAACACATTCAGCGCATTGGCCACGTTGGGATTGCTCTCGTCCAGCGTGTGCAAAGCGATTTCGGCGGCGCGCTGTGCCAGCGGCCACGCTTTTTCAAATTGCTGCGTTGCATAATACGCCATCGCCAGACGCAGCAACGCCCGCAACGTTTCGGGATGCTGTTCGCCGCTCACACGCACACGGCGTTCGAGCAAATCCTCCTGCACGCGGATAGCGTCTTCGTTGCGATCACAATCCGCCAGCAGCTCCGCCTTGTCCTCCTGCAATTGCAGCGCTTCCTCCGCGTCTTCGCCGTTTGCGGCAACCGCTTGCGCCGCCGTATCTTCCAACAGCTTGACCGCACGGTCAACCTGCCCCACCACCGCGTACTGCATCGCCAAATCATGCACCGTCGCCAATGTGCGGCTGTCCAGTGCGCCGTAAACGGCTTTCTTATTTTTCAGCAGGCGCTGATACATTTGCAGCGCGTCTTCGGATTGTCCGCTTTCCATATAGCAAAACGCCACGTTTTGCAGGGCGTCGATGGTATCGGGGTGTTCCTCGCCGTTCGCCTTTTTCTGCTGTTCGTAGATCTTTTTAAACAAGGCGCACGCCTGCGGCTTTTTATCCGCTGTCACATACGCCAGCGCCAGACGATTGAGTGTGGACAACGTCGCGGCGTGTTCCTCCCCCATCGTCTGACGGCGGCATTCCAACGCCTGTTCCAGCATGGCAATGGCTTTGTCGCATTTGCCGTCCGCCAGATAACTCGCGCCAAGCTCTTCCAGCGCGAGGATCGTCCGCTCATCCAGATCGCCGTACAGCGCGCTGCTCAACACCAGCGCCTGTTTTGCCACACGCACGCTGTCGCCGTTTTTGCCGCACAGGCGGTAAAACTGCAGCATCTCCCCCAGTAGTGTCAGCATTTCGGGGCTGCGCTCACCCGTCAGCTTCTTCTGACCCTCAAACACCGCCTCGTACAGCTTGACCGCTTCCTCGACGCGACCAACCGCGCCGTAGATCATGGCAAGATTGCCTTTGGCGGACAGCGTGACGGCGTCGTTTTCGCCGTTGATGCGCGCGCGTGCCGCCGCAACCTTCTCCGCCATCGGCAGCGCTTCGTCCAGCCGCCCGAGCCGGAATGCCGCATGGGAAAGATTGTACTGTGCGGACAGCGTTTGCTCCGCCGTCTCGCCGTAATCCTCGATACAAATGGTCACCAGCCGCTCCCACAGCGCATACGCTTCCTCGTCGTGTCCCGCCATCGCCAGCGCCACCGCCAGATCGTTGGTGACCGCCATGGTGTCAGGGGCGCGCTCTCCCAATTGCTCGCGTTTCAGCATCATCAGCTCGCGCAATTTTTCCGCCGCTTCTTCCACTTTTCCTTCTGTAAACAACGCGCCCGCTTCGCGCGATAACGTTTCCATTTTTTCTTCCATACGGTCGTTTCGTACCCCTTTCAAAACGCAGTTATATAGCATATAGTATATCAGATGGACAAGCATTTGTAAAGAGCTCCCGACCCGAAAACTGTTGACAGCCGTTCCGCTTCCCGATATACTGGATATAAGGATTTTAAGGAGGAATCGCCATGTCTTCCCCGCTGACCAAACCGAAAAGCCGCACGGCGCAGGCCTTTTTCATCGCCCTGCTGATGGCGGTGCTGCTGTTTTTGCCGTTTTTAATTTTCGACAGAGGCTATTTCATTTATTACGGCGACTTCAATGTGCAGCAGATCCCGTTTTATCAAATGGCGCATGATGCAGTGCGCGCGGGCAATTTCGGCTGGAACTGGACGACCGATCTGGGTGCGAATTTCATCGGCTCGTACTCGTTTTATCTGCTGGGCAGCCCGTTTTTCTGGCTGACGATTCCGTTCCCGAGCGAAGCCGTTCCCTACTTGATGGCGCCGCTGCTCATGCTCAAGCTGGCGCTGGCTTCCCTGTTCGCACATCTCTATTTGCGGCGATTCGTCAAGCCGGACATCGCCTTATTCGCCGCCTTGCTTTACGCGTTTTCCGGTTTTTCGTTCTACAATATTTTCTTCAACCATTTTCACGAGGCGATCTTGTATTTTCCGCTGATGCTGCTCGGTATGGAACGGCTGATGGCGGACGGCAAACGCGGGTTGTTTGCGCTGGCGGTGTTTCTCAGCGCGATATCCAACTATTATTTCTTCATCGGACAGGCGATTTTCCTCATTGTTTACTGGATCTTGCGCTGTTTTTCAGACGACTGGCGGGCGACATTCCCGAAATTTCTGTCGGTACTGCTGGAAGCGGTGGCGGGCACAGCCATGGCGGCGATCCTGCTTGCGCCGTCCTTTTTCGCCGTCATCCAAAACACGCGTGTGGACAGCCCGCTGCTGGGCTGGGACGCGCTGATCTACAGCACGCCGCAGCGGTTTTACGACATTCTGCACTCCTTCTTCTTCCCCGCGGACATCCCCGCCCGCGCGAACTTTTTCCCAGACGCCAACAACAATTGGGCGTCCATGTCCGCATGGCTGCCGGTATTCGGCTGCACGGGGCTGATGGCCTATATGCAGTCGCGCACACACCGCGACTGGCTGCGGCGGTTGCTCACCTTCTGCCTGCTATGCGCGTTTATTCCGCTGCTCAACGCCATGTTCCAGCTATTTAATTCGATGTATTACGCGCGCTGGTATTATATGATGGTGATGATGATCGTGCTCGCCACGGCATTGTGCTTTGACCGTGCGGCCGATGTGCCGGTCAACTGGAAGCGTGCGTTCGGCTGGTGCAGCGGGATCACGGCGGCGTTTGCGCTGTATATCGGACTGATGCCCGCGTCTCTTGAGCCGGATGC
>CAJKXG010000188.1 GCA_905203795.1 uncultured Oscillospiraceae bacterium
CCGGCATTCCCGTGCTGGTCGGCGATGCGCTGGAGTCCGCCGGCGCTGCCAATTGGCTCGCGGGGCTGATTAACGACGGTATCGTCGCGGGCGTGGGCGCGGTGCTCGGCTTTGTCCCGCAGATGCTTGTCCTGTTTTTGCTGCTGGCGTTTTTGGAGGCGTGCGGGTACATGGCGCGCATTGCCTTTGTGCTGGATCGCGTCTTCCGCAAGTTCGGGTTGTCCGGCAAATCCTTTATCCCCATGCTGATCGGCACGGGCTGCGGCATCCCGGGCATTATGGCGTCCCGCACCATCGAAAACGAGCGCGACCGCCGTATGACGATTATGACGACGACCTTCATCCCCTGCGGCGCGAAAGTGCCGTTTATCTCCATGATCGCGGGCGCGATCTTCGGCGGCTCGGCGTGGGTCGCCACCTCCGCCTACTTCGTCGGCATGGCGGCGATCATCCTGTCCGGCATCATGCTGAAGAAAACCAAGCCGTTTTCCGGTGATCCCGCGCCCTTTGTGATGGAGCTGCCCGCGTATCACCTGCCGACCGTCGGCAATGTCTGCCGCTCCATGTGGGAGCGCGGCTGGTCGTTCATCAAGAAGGCAGGGACGATCATCCTGCTGTCCACGATTCTGGTGTGGTTCACGACCTACTTCGGCTTCACGGCGGACGGCTTCCGCATGCTCGGCGAAGAGGAACTGGATCAGTCGATCCTCGCGGCGATCGGCGGAGCAATCGCGTGGATCTTCGCACCGCTCGGCTGGGGCGGCTGGCAGGCGGCGGTCGCGTCCATCACCGGCTTGGTCGCCAAGGAAAATATCGTGGGTACGATGGGCATCCTGTATCCCGACGGGTGGTCGGAGATCGCGGCCAACTTCAGCGCAATCGCGGGATATTCCTTCCTCGTGTTCAATCTGCTCTGCGCGCCCTGCTTCGCCGCCATCGGCGCGATCAGACGGGAGATGAACAGCGCGAAGTGGACGTGGTTTGCCATCGGCTACCAGTGTGTGTTCGCCTATGCGGTTTCGCTGATGATCTATCAGTTCGGCTCTGCCTTGACCGGCGATGGCCATATAGGCGGCCTGATCGCCGCCTTGGCGGTGCTGGCGTTGATGCTGTATATGCTGTTCCGACCGCATCATCGGGCGTCGGCGGGATCGGGCAGGACCGCGAAAGCAACCAAATGAGCGGGAGGGAGTCACATGCTTGCATGGATCGGTGAAAACATCGCGACGATCATCATCAGTGCGGTGCTGGTCGCCATCGTGGCGGCTGTCATCGTCGGCATGGTCCGAAACAGGAAAAAAGGAAAGTCCGCTTGCGGATGCGGGTGCTCGCATTGTTTGATGAACGGGGCTTGTCATCCGAAGAAATAACGGTACGGGGAGACGCAACAAACGGTTTGCGTCTCCCTTTTTTATGCGGCGACGGGGGTTGACAATCCGCCGCAAGGGCAGTATAATGGAAACAAAAAAAGGAGAAATTGTTTCCACCGTGAGAGACAGGATACTCAGAGAATCCATCGAGAGCCTTCGCCGGGAAGGCTTAAAATTTTCGGTCGACACGTTGGCGGACCGACTGAAGATTTCCAAAAAGACCGTTTACAAATTTTTCCCCGACAAAGAAGCGCTGGCGCTGGCGTTGTATGAAACCTACTACGCGGACGCCAAGGCGCAGGCGACCGCGCTGCTGGACGCGGACGGACGCGATGCGTGCACGGCGCTGCTGCGGTTGTACTTTGACGCCAAGGTCATGGCCCGCGGCGAGATTTTCAACAAGTACAAACTGAATCAAACCATCTACGCCTATGCCGTCGGGCAAAACGACGCGCTTTGGGAAACGATCACCGCCTCGTTCGACGGGGGACGCTCGGACGAGGACAGGCGGACGTTCCGCATCATTGTGGACGGTGCGTTTGAAAAGCTCTGTCAGACACGGCTCGCGCCCGACGCCGTGATAGAAAGGTTGGTACAATTGGTATGATCATAGGGTGTTTGCGCCTATTTGCCATCCTTTGTGTCGCGCTTGCCTGCGGCAAGCTGATCGCCAAGGTCAAACTGCCCGCCATTCTCGGCTGGCTGATCGCGGGTATCGTGTTCGGACCGTATCTGGCGGGGGTGGTCACGTTCGACGTGACCGACGCGCTGTGGTACAAGGTGATGATCAAATTCTTTGAATGCTTTGCGGGTGTGATGATCGGACGCGAGATCATCTTCAGGAAGATCGCCCGTTCCGGCAAGCAGATCATCGGCATCACCTTCGTGCAATCCATCGGCACGTTTTTGTTTGTATCCGCCGTGTTTCTCGCGGTGTTTTGCATAGCGGATATCCCGTTTTATCTGGCGTTCATCTTCGGCGGCATCGCGCTGGCGACCGCGCCCGCGCCCGCGCTGTCTATCGTGAACGAATACCACACGAGCGGTCCCGTGACGCAAACGCTGATCCCGCTGGCGGCGATCGACGACGTGATCGGCGTGATCGTGTTCTTTACGGTGATCTCGATTGTCGGCGGCGCCAGCGGGGGCGCGCAAACCGCGGTGCTTTCCGTCGTCGGCATCGTGCTGCTGCCGTTTGCAATCGGCATTCTGACAGGCGTATGCGCCTCGTGGCTCATGAAACGGTGCGGCAACGGGCGTGTGCGTTTGGCGCTGCTGCTGGGGTTCCTCTGCCTGTCCACCGTCGCCGGACTGCTGATCGACCGCTATGTTTTTCACGCGTTCAGCCTGAACTACCTGCTGATCGGCATGGCGTTCAGCGCCACGGTTGCCAATCTGGTGCCCGAACAGGCGCTTGAGGACACCTTACGGCGCTATCAGCCGCTGCTCAATCTGTCGCTTGTCGCCGTGATCGTCAATCTCGGGATGCCGCTCGACTATCGCCTGATGGCGGGCGCCGGACTGTTTACGCTGCTCTATATGCTGTCGCGGGCGGCGGGCAAAATCGGCGGTGCGTATGTGGGCGGCAAGCTGACCAAAGCCGCGCCGACCGTGACGAAATTCCTCGGCTTGACGCTGCTGCCGCACTCGGGCGTGTCGCTTGTGTTTACGGGTATCGCCGTCAACACGCTGACGGCGATTGACGCGTCGTTGGCGTCGATCGTGTCGGGGACGATTGTGGCGGCGGCGATCCTCAACGAAATTGCGGCGGTGATCGTCGCGAAATTCGCGTTCAAATGGGCGGGGGAGATCCAAGAATAAACGGCGCGGGGTTCGCGCCATCTCATGGAGAACGGTAGGGAACTGCGGGGGATAGCTTTCCCGCTTCAAAAACCGCTGGCGCGGTTTTTTAAGCCCCCCGCTAAGGAAGAAAAGAAAAAGTATGCAAAAAGATCGTTATGGGGGAACCTGCCGAAGCGGGTGAATGAGTTGAGGGCAGGTTCCCCCAACCCC
>CAJKXG010000189.1 GCA_905203795.1 uncultured Oscillospiraceae bacterium
CGCACCCGCGGCAATCGGCGCGACGGCGGAAGACCCCAAATCCTTCGGTAAATCCATCATCTTCGTGGCGCTCGGCGAAGGCTTCGGTCTGTACGGGCTGCTGATCGCCATTCTTTGCTTGGTCATGAAGTGATCCGCCCGAAAGGACTGAGCGGCATGAAATTCTTTCTGATCAGCGACAATGTGGATACCCAAGTCGGTATGCGGCTGGCGGGTATCGACGGGGTCGTGGTGCACGAGCCGGAGGATGTGCGGCGGGAGCTTTCCGCCGCGATGGAACGGCCGGACGTCGCCGTGATCCTGATGACGGCGCATCTGGTATCGGCGTGCAGCGAACTGGTGGACGATCTGAAACTCAACCGTTCGATGCCGCTCATCGTGGAGATCCCCGATCGCCACGGCAACGGACGCGCCAAGGATGCCATCACCCGCTATGTGCGCGAGGCGGTCGGCATCAAAATCTGATTTTTACGCCCTAGGAAGGGAATGGTGAGTACTATGGCGAACAGCGACGAACAAGTAACAAAATTCATGCAGGCGATCACCGCCTACGCCGAAGAGCAAAGCCGCGCCATCCATCAGGAGGTGGAGGATTTCAAGGCGGAGCGTTTGCGTGAAGCGGAGCGGGAAGTCCTGCGGGACTCCTATCTGCTGATCCAAAAAGAGCAGGACGATATGCGCCGCAAGCTCAGCCGCGAAATGTCCCTGCGCGATATGGACGCGCGGCGGGAGCTGCTTTCGACACGTCGCGATATGGCGAAAACCATCTTTGCGCGTGCGGAGGAAAAGCTCGCGGCATTTACCAAAACACCCGCCTATCGCGACTGGCTGCTCAAATCGCTCGCTGCCATTGCCGAAAAACTGCCGGCGGACGGCACGGTGTATGAGCTGCGCCGCGAGGACGAAGACCTGTGCGCGGAGCTGCGCGCCGCCTGCCCTGCCGAAACCGACTTCCGTTTTGTCCCGGATATCCGTCTGGGCGGACTGCGCGGCGTCAACGCCGCCGCCGGTATCGTGGCGGACGACACGCTGGATACCCGTCTTGCGCAGCAGCACGATTGGTTCACCGAGCATTCGGGCTTGACCATTGAATAAGGGGGTGCGTTCCATGGACAACCGTATATATGGCATCAACGGGCCGGTCGTCACCGTGCTCGGCAACACCGGCTTTTCGATGATGGAAATGGTGCTGGTCGGCAACGAGCATTTGGTCGGCGAAGTCATCGGCATCAACGCGGAAAAAACCACCATTCAGGTGTATGAGAACACCACCGGTCTGAAGATCGGCGAGCCGGTGGTATCCTCCGGCGGTCCGCTGTGCGCCACACTGGGGCCCGGCATCCTCGACAACATTTTCGACGGCATCGAGCGCCCGCTGAAAACCATCAAAGAGCGCTCCGGCGATTTCATCAGCCGCGGTCTGTCTGTCTCCGCGCTGGATGAAGAACGCGAATGGGACGTGACGGTTACGGTCAAGGTGGGCGACACGCTCACCGGCGGCGCGATCTACGCCACCTGCCCCGAAACGCCCATCATCACACATAAATGTATGCTGCCGCCCACGCTGTCCGGCACCGTCACCGCCGTCCAGCCGAACGGGCGCTACCGCCTGCACGACACAGTGGTGACGCTGACCGACGAAGCGGGACAGCAGCATGAGCTGTGCCTGTGCCAGCAATGGCCGATCCGCTCCCCGCGTCCCGTGGCGAAACGGCTGTTTGCCGACCGCCCGCTGATCACGGGTCAGCGCGTTATCGACACGCTGTTCCCCGTCGCCAAAGGGGGCACCGCCGCCATCCCGGGCGGCTTCGGCACAGGCAAGACCATGACACAGCATCAACTGGCGAAATGGTGCGACGCGGACATCATCGTGTATGTCGGCTGCGGCGAACGCGGCAACGAGATGTCGCAGGTGTTGGAGGAATTCGGCGGGTTGATCGACCCGAAATCCGGTCGCCCGATGACCGATCGCACCACCCTGATTGCCAACACCTCCAACATGCCGGTGGCGGCACGCGAAGCGTCTATCTACACCGGCATCACACTGGCGGAATATTACCGCGACATGGGCTATCACGTCGCGATCATGGCGGATTCCACTTCGCGCTGGGCGGAAGCACTGCGCGAGATCTCCGGTCGTCTGGAGGAAATGCCCGCCGAGGAAGGCTTCCCCGCCTACCTCCCCTCCCGCTTGTCGGAGTTTTACGAGCGCGCGGGCATGATGGAAACGCTGTGCGGCGAAAGCGGCAGCGTCACCATCATCGGCGCGGTGTCGCCGCAGGGCAGCGACTTTTCCGAGCCGGTCACGCAAAACACCAAACGCTTCACCCGCTGTTTCTGGGCGCTGGATAAGTCGCTCGCCTACGCGCGCCACTATCCCGCCATCAACTGGACGAGCAGCTACAGCGAATATCTCAACGACCTCGCCCCGTGGTACGCGGCCAATGTCGGCGAGGATTTTATCCCCTGCCGCAATCAGATCGCGGGCTTACTGCAAGAGGAAAATAAGCTGATGGAGATCGTCAAGCTGATCGGTTCGGACGTGCTGCCGGACGATCAGAAGCTGATCATCGAGATCGCCCGCATCATTCGCGTGGGGCTGTTGCAGCAAAACGCGTATCACAAGGACGACACCTATGTGCCGCTGGCAAAACAACTGAAAATGATGCAGGTGGTATTGCACCTGTACAAAGCGGCGGGGCAACTGGTCGCGGCGTCCGTGCCGCTCTCCCGCATTCTGGAGCTGGGGCTGTTCGACAAAGTGGTGCGCATGAAATACGATGTGCCGAACGACCATTTGGAGCTGCTGGATCAGTATTTCACCGACATCGACGACGCGTTGCGCGTGTTTAAAGCCGCCGATTGACCGGCTGTCAAAGAAAGGCGTGGTTTCTCCATGATAATCGATTATATTGGCGTGAAGGAGATCAACGGTTCGCTGATCACCATCGACGGCGTGAAGGACGCCTCCTTTGAGGAAACCGTCTCCATCCAACTGGACAACGGCACCCGCCGCGACGGTCGTATCGTGGCGATGGAGGGTGACCGCATCGTGGTGCAGGTGTTTGAAGGCACCAACGGCATTTCGCTGGACAACACCCGCACGCATCTGCTGGGACATCCTGTGGAGTTGCCGCTGTCGCCGGAAATCTCCGGACGCATTTTCGACGGCGCAGGGCGCCCCATCGACGGGCTGGGCGATATCTTCCCCGTCGTTCGCCGCGACATCAACGGCTCGGCGATCAACCCCGTCTCCCGCGTCTATCCCCGCAACTACATCGCGACCGGCATCTCGTCCATCGACTGCATGATGACGCTGATCCGTGGGCAAAAGCTGCCGATTTTCTCCGGCTCCGGCATGCGCCACAACGAGC
>CAJKXG010000190.1 GCA_905203795.1 uncultured Oscillospiraceae bacterium
GAAGCGGCGCGCAAGAGAAAGTTCAAATAAGAACCGGATTCGTCGCTGTGATCGCGATCACAGACGCAAGACCTGCGGTGTGCTGTTGCTCACCGCAGGTTTTTCTCTATCCATTTGATTTTATAGAAAAATTTACAATTTTCGTATTGCTTGCCGTCCGGCGGGGCTGTATACTGATATCGTCACTGTACCGAACATGGAGGAATCGCTTTGAAAAAACGAATGGGCGCGTTGCTGCTCAACGTGCTGCTGTTGCTGACTTTGTTGCCGACGAGTTTTGCCGTCTCGGCGGACGACGATGCCATGGCGTCCAGCACGGCGCTGTATGAAAGCCTGATCGCCGCCGATCCGGCGCTGTTTTTGTATCGGGACGCGTATCTGGTCGAGCAATACCGCTACACCGAGGATCAGATGAATCATCTGCGCTATCGGGCGCGCACCATCACCGCCGATTGCCAAACGGCGGCGGAAAAGATATACGCGGTGGCGATGTATGTCGCCCGGCATATCTGCTATGATTACGACTGGTACGACCACGAGAAACAGGGGTACACGCTCGATCCGTATAATGTGCTGGCAATGGGGTTCACCACCTGTGGCGGTTATGCGAATACGACGGAAGCATTGCTGCAGCTGTCGGGTGTGCCGTGTGTGTCGGTGGGGTCGCCGACGCACGCGTGGAATCTGGCATACACCGGCGATCGCTGGATGCTGGTGGACACCACCTTCATGGCGAACGGTCGGTTTGAGTTCGGCGTGAGCCGACCGAGCAGCCGTGTCAACACAAAATGGTTCAATTTTTCGCTGGAGACGGCGTATGAGTCGCCGGATTATCATCTCATCACCGGATTGCCGTTGATGATAAAGGACGGGGTGCTGTCCGCGTTTCCGCTGTATTCGCGTGCGACTTCGTATACCGTCCCGACGGGTGTGACGACGATTGGCGACAAGGCGTTCGCCTCCTGTATCGGTTTGCAGACCGTCGTGCTGTCCGACGATGTGACGACGATCGGCGACAAGGCGTTTGCCTCTTGCACCGGTCTGCAAAGCGTGACGATGCCGGACGGCGTGACCGCGATCGGCAAAAACGCGTTCGACGGCTGTACCGCGTTGCGCACGGTCACGATGCCCCTTCAGCTCACCGCGCTCGGCGACTATGCGTTTGCCAATTGCAAATCTTTGGAGGCAGTCGAATTGCCGGAGGGCGTGACCGCCATCCCCAAAAACCTGTTTCAAAATTGCCAAAATCTGGTTTCGGTGCGTATGGCGGACACGGTGACGACCATCGGCAATTGGGCGTTTGCCGGCTGCGATGCGCTGGAAGAGCTGTATTTGTCGGCGTCCCTCCGCTCCATCGGGGATTACGCGTTCGGCGGCTGCGATCTGTTGGATCATGTCAGTTTGCCGGACGGCTTGCAGTCCATCGCCGCACAGGCGTTTTGCGACTGCGATTCGCTGTCCGCCATCACGGTGCCGGACAGCGTGACAACGCTCGGTATGCGCGCGTTTTACGGTTGTGACGAGTTGGAACAGGTCGTGCTCGGCAGCGGTGTGACGGCGGTGGCGGACGAGACATTTGCCAGTTGCCGCGCACTGCGGGAGATCACGCTGGGGGCGGCAGTCCTGAGTATCGGCAGCGGTGCGTTCAGCGGCTGCGAAGCGTTGACTGCTTTCACGATGCCGGACAGCGTGTTTCAGTTGTCTGCGTCCGCGTTTGTCAATTGCAAGAAACTGGAAAGCATTACGCTGGGAGCCGGCTTGATTGCGGTGCTGCCGGGCACATTCAGCGGTTGTGCGGCGCTGACCGACATTCGGGTGTCGGCGGACAATGCGTTTTTGACATCGGCGGACGGCGTGCTGTTTGACCGCGCGATGGCGCAACTGATCTGCTATCCGTCGGGAAAGACGGTGACGACCTACGCGATTCCCGACAGCGTGGTGTATGTGCCGGACAGCGCTTTCCATAATGTGTCGGCATTGACGGCCGTGACGTTGCCGAAGGGACTGAAGTCGATCGGCATGAATGCGTTCCGGCTCTGCAAGTCATTGACGGATATTTATGTTCCCGCCGAACTGGATTGTCCGCTGACACAGGTGTTTGAGCCGTGTACGGCACTGGAAAATATCCATGTAGCGCCGGAAAACCCGCGCTATGCCGCAGAGGACGGGGTGCTGTTCAGCAAGGACAAGACGCAGCTTCTGCGGTATCCCACGGGTCGGCAGGAGACGGAATATACGATCCCCGCGCATGTGACGCACATTGAGATGCGTGCGTTTGCAAACTGCAAAAAGCTGGAAACGATCAGTATGCCGAGAACTGTGAAGACAGCGGGCGCGACGCCGTTTCTTGATTGTACCAGGCTGACGACGATCCGCGGCTACATAGGCAGCTTTGCGGAGCTCTGCGCCAAGCAGAACCAACTGGTGTTTGATCCGCTCGTGCAGCTCGGCGACGCCAGCGACGACGGCGCGGTCGATTCCAGCGACGCGCGTATGATCCTGCAAAGCAGCGTGAGCAAGGTGGCGCTGAGCGCCCGTCAGCAGACGGCGGCGGATATCAACATGGACGGAAACGTGGATTCCCGCGACGCGCGCATCGCGCTGCAAATCGCGGTGAACAAAGCGACGATATAATCGGTGACAAAAGAGGTGACCCGGATGAAGCTGTTTTATCCGACGATGCTGAAAAACCGCATTACCGATATTACGGATGACGATCTGCACTGTTTCGGGGCGCGTGCGTTGCTGCTGGATGTGGACAATACGTTGACGACTCACGACAGTCAGCAACTCTCCCCCGAGGTGCGCGACTGGCTGACGGCGCGGGAGGCGGCGGGGTTTGCGCTGATTTTGGTGTCCAATGCACCGGAAAAACGCGTGCAGCCGTTTGCAGAGCGCATCGGGCTACCGTATGTGTACCGTGCCGCCAAGCCGCTCCCGATCGGTTTTCGGCGCGCGATGAAGCGGCTGGGGCTGTCTCGCCGCGAATGCATGGTGATCGGCGATCAAAGCCTGACCGATGTGTTGGGCGCGCGGCTCGGCGGTATGCCGTGTATTCAGCTCATGCCGATCGAGGAGGAGCGCGGCAAGCCGTTTTTGCAGTGGAAACGGCGGGTGGAACGCGTGATTTTGAAGCGCTATCGGCGCGGAAAGGATTGTTTATGAACCATCAAGTGGCATTGTTCGGTCCTGCCGGCAACAGCGATGCTTTTTACGAAGCGGGACATAAATCGACGTTGGAAGCCCCTGCATGGCTGCGGGAACAGGGCTTGGGGGCGTATGAGTATCAGTGCGGGCGCGGTGTGCGTGTGAGCGAGGACAGCGCGCGGGCACTGGCGGCGCAA
>CAJKXG010000191.1 GCA_905203795.1 uncultured Oscillospiraceae bacterium
CCGCCGCCAAAAAAGCGGCGGAAGAAGCCGCGAAATCGGCGGAGGAAAAGCCCGCCGATCAGCCCGCCGAAAAAGCGGGAGAGAAAAAGGCGGCGGAGCGTTCCGGCGAAAAGAAAGCGGCGGAGCAAGGCAAAGCGCCCGCTCCGCAAAAGCAGCCGAAACCGCAAAAACAGCCGCCGCAGCCCCGCCAACCGGTGGAACGCCGCACCATCGACACGCGCACGCCGCAGGTCAATGTCGGCAAATATGACGAAAAGTTTGACGTGATGGCGCAGACCTCCAACCGCGTACAGGGTGACGGCGGCGGCATCCGCAAGCAAAAGATTCATCAGAAATCGCAGCAATACCGCAAACCGCACGCCCGCCGCGAGACGGAAGCGGAGCGGCTGAAGCGCATTCAGTTGGAGCGCCAGAAAAAGCCGATCACCATCACGGTGGGCGACACCATCACGGTGGGCGAACTGGCGTCCCGCCTGAAAGCCACTTCCGCCGAGGTCATCAAGAAGCTGATGCTCATGGGCGTGATGGCGACGGTCAATCAGGAGATCGATTTCGACACCGCATTTTTGGTGGCGGAGGAAATGCACGCCAAGGTGGAGCGCGAGGTGGTCGTGACCATCGAGGAACGCATCATCGACGACCATGAAGACGCGGACGACGAACTGTCCCCGCGCGATCCGGTCGTGGTGGTCATGGGTCACGTCGACCACGGCAAGACCTCCATCCTCGACGCGATCCGCCAGACCCGCGTCACCGCAGGCGAAGCGGGCGGCATCACGCAGCACATCGGCGCGTATCGCGTGGATGTGGGCGGGCAGTCCATCACCTTCCTCGATACCCCCGGTCACGCGGCGTTTACGTCGATGCGGGCGCGCGGTGCACAGGTGACGGATATCGCGATTCTGGTCGTCGCGGCGGACGACGGTATCATGCCGCAGACCATCGAGGCGATCAATCACGCCAAGGCGGCGGGTGTGTCGATCATCGTCGCTATTAATAAAATGGATAAACCCGAAGCCAACCCCGACAAGGTCATGCAGCAATTGACCGAGCACGAATTGGTGCCCGAGGAGTGGGGCGGCGATGTGATTTGTGTGCCGGTATCCGCCAAAACGGGCATGGGGCTGGATAAGCTGCTGGAAATGGTGCTGTTGGTCGCGGAGATGAAGGAACTGCGCGCCAATGCGGATCGTCCCGCGCGCGGCACCGTGATCGAAGCGCGTCTGGATAAAGGTCGCGGTCCGATCGCGACTGTACTGGTGCAAAACGGCACGCTGCACGCCGGCGATATTCTGGTGGCGGGCACGGCGGTGGGTCGCGTCCGCGCGATGACCGATGATCTCGGACAAAAGGTGGAGCAGGCGGGGCCGTCTGTGCCGGTGGAGATCATGGGTCTGGATACCGTCCCGACCTCCGGCGACATCTTCAACGCCGTGTCGGATGAGCGTCTGGCACGCGAGCTGGTGGAACAGCGCAAACAGGCGGCGAAGGAAGAACTCTTCAGCCAGTACCAGAAGGTCACGCTCGACAATCTGTTCGATCAGATGCAGGAGGGCGAACGGAAAGAGCTGAACATCATTGTCAAAGCCGACGTGCAAGGCTCGGTGGAGGCGGTGCGGCAGTCACTGGAGAAACTCAGCAACGACGAAGTGCGCGTACGCGTGATCCACGGTGCGGTGGGCGCGGTCAGCGAAAACGACGTGATGCTGGCGGACGCTTCGGGCGCGATTATCGTCGGGTTCAACGTGCGCCCCGACCCGCTGGCGCAGGTTGCCGCCGACAACGCGGGCGTGGATATGCGCATGTATCGCATCATCTACGATTGCATCGAAGAGATCGAAGCGGCGATGAAGGGTATGCTTGCGCCTAAGACGCGCGAGGTGCTGCACGGTCGTGCCGAGGTGCGGCAGGTGTACCGCATCACCGGTGTGGGGCTGGTCGCGGGCTGCTATGTGCTGGACGGCAAGGTGTACCGCAACGATCTGCTGCGCATCGTGCGCGACGGCATTATCATCGGCGACGACAAGATGATCTCGCTTAAACGCTTCAAGGACGATCAGAAAGAGGTCGCCGCGGGCTACGAATGCGGTATCGGTCTGGAGAAATTCACCGATATCAAAGAGGGCGATATTTACGAGACGTATATCATCGAGGAGTATCGTGACTAACCAGAAGGAGGTGCGGGCATATGTCCGGATACCGGTTGGACAGAACCAATGAAGATATTTTGCGCGAGCTGACCGCGATTCTGCGCACGGTGAAAGATCCGCGCGTCAGCGGGCTGATCAGCATCGTGCGTGTGGAAACGGCGCGGGATATGACCTGCGCCAAGGTGTACGTCAGCTCGATGGACGGGCTGGACGCCGCCAAGGAGGCAGTCAAGGGGCTGACCTCCGCCGCCGGCTATATGCGGCGGGAGCTGGGTGCGGCGCTGCATCTGCGGCATGTGCCGGAGCTGCGGTTTATCGCCGACGATTCCATCGCGTACAGCGCGGATATCTCCAAAATTCTGATGCAGCTTGAAAAACAAGAGCCGCGCGAACAAACGGATGAGGAAACCCCCTGAGCAGGAGGGCTGTTGTATGAGCAAAAGTGAAATGGTGACAGTGGCGCAGACCGCCGCCATGCTGACGGCCGCGGACGATGTGCTGATCCTGACGCACCAATATCCCGACGGCGACACGCTCGGTTCGGCGTATGCGCTGTGCCGCGGACTGCAAGCGCTGGGAAAACGCGCGCGTGTGGCGTGCGCAGATGAGATTCCCACCAAATACGCGTATATGCGCGAAGGGCTGGCGACACCGATGTTCGAGCCGGCATTTGTCTGCGCGGTGGATGTGGCGGATCCGCGTTTGCTCGGTTCGCTGGAGCCGCTGGCAGAACAGGTGGTACTGTGCATCGACCATCACGGTACCAATGTACAGTATGCGAAGCATCTGCTGCTGGACGCCGACTGCGCGGCCACGGCAATGCTTGTGTACGATGTGCTGACATGCATGGGCGTGCCGATCACGACCGCCATCGCCGAGTGTATTTACACAGGTCTGGCGACCGATACCGGTTGTTTCAAGTATTCCAACACCACGGCGGCGGCGCATCGGCTGGCGGCCGATCTGTTGGCACTGCCCATCCGCATGGAAATGATCAATCACGTAATGTTTGACATGAAATCCCGCGCGCGTATCGAACTGGAACGGCTGGCACTGACCGGCATGCGGTTTTATTGGGGCGATCGGTGCGCTGTGATGACGATCACCCGCGACATGATCGCGGCGGCGGGCGCGGGCGAAAACGACATGGAAGGGCTGGCTCCCCTGCCCCGCCAGATCGAAGG
>CAJKXG010000192.1 GCA_905203795.1 uncultured Oscillospiraceae bacterium
GTCCCGCCCCGACAAGCGGCGGCAAAAATCGTAAAAGCCGGTAAACGGACCGTTCTGTTCCCGTTCCCGCACCAGTTCCGTGATCGTATTGCGCCCCAGATTGCGCACCGCCAGCAGTCCAAAACGAATGCCACACCCCTCCGCGACAAACGCCGCTTCGCTGTGATTGACCGACGGCGGCAGCACCGGCACGCCGATGCGCGCGCATTCGCGGATATACCGCACCACTTTGCCGTCCCCCGCCACACTGGTCAGCATCGCCGCCATATACTGGCGCGGATACAAACATTTGAGATAGGCGGTCTGATACGCGACCAGTGCGTAAGATACCGCGTGCGATTTGTTGAACGCATAGGAAGCAAAAGAGGAAATATCGTTGAAAATGGCTTCCGCCGTCTGCGCCGAAATGCCGCGCCGCACACAGCCCTCCACCTCCACCGTGCCGTCCTCCGACACCAAACCGTGGATAAAGATCTGCCGTTCGCGTTCCAGCACGTCGGCTTTTTTCTTGGACACCGCCCGCCGCACGATATCCGCGCGCCCCAGCGAATACCCCGCCAGCTCGCGGAACACCTGCAAAAGCTGCTCCTGATACACGATACAGCCATAGGTCACGCGCAAAAACGGCTCCAGCCGCGGATGCGCATAGGTCACCTGCTCGGGATGATGACGGTTTTGGATATATTTCGGAATCGAATCCATCGGACCGGGGCGGTACAACGAAATGACCGCGATCAGATCGTCAAACCGATCGGGCTTCAGATTCGTCAGCACCCGCTTCATGCCCGCCGATTCCATTTGGAACACGCCCTCGCAGTTGCCCGCCGACAGCATGTCGTACACGGGGGCGCTGTCCAGCGGGATATCCGCCACCGAAAACGACGGTTCGATCTGCCGCACGGCTTCTTCCGCGTGGGCGATGACGGTCAGGTTGCGCAGACCGAGAAAATCCATTTTCAGCAGTCCGAGCTCTTCCAGCGTCGTCATGGTATACTGCGTCGCGACCGCCTCGCCGCACAGGCAGAGCGGCACATACTCGCAAACAGGGCGTGCCGTGATCACCACGCCTGCCGCGTGGATGGAGACATGGCGCGGCATCCCTTCCAGTTTTTTCGCCAACTCAAACAACCGCCGAAGCTGTGCGTCCTCCGCAACCTGCTCCCCCAGCGTTTTGGACAGCCGCACCGCCTGCTCCAGCGTCATGGTAGGATCCACCTGTTTCGCCACCGCGTCCGCCGTCGCATACGGAATCGCCATCACCCGCGCCACATCGCGGAGCGCCGCGCGCGCCTTCAGCGTATCGAACGCCACAATGCGCGCCACATGCGACGCGCCGTATTTGCGGATCACATAATCAATCACTTCCTGCCGCCGCTCGTCGCCGATGTCGATGTCGAAATCCGGCATACTCACCCGCTCGGGATTGAGAAACCGCTCAAACAATAAGTCGTATCGAATGGGATCAATGCCCGTGATGCCGATGCAATACGCACACAAACTGCCCGCGCCCGAGCCGCGCCCGGGACCGACAGGAATCCCCTGCGATTTCGCGTACTGCACAAAATCGTTGACAATGAGGTAATAATCCACATACCCCATCGCGCGGATGGTGTCCATTTCATAATGCAGCCGCCGCACCACCTCTTCGGGCGGCTGTTCGCCGTACAGCCGCCGCATCCCCGCCTCGCACTGCGCGCGGAAATACGCGTCACTGTCGCCGCCCGGCGCATCAAACGCGGGGAGCTGCGTCTGGCCGAAGGTAAAGTCCACCCGACACCGCTCGGCAATGCGGGCGGTGTTGTCAAACGCGTCGTCTAGCTGCGGGAACAGCGCCCGCATCTCTTCCTCCGATTTGAGATAAAATTCCTCCGTCTCAAACGCCATGGAGGAAGGCGCGTCCAGCGTGGTGTTGGTCTGGATACACAAAAGCACCCGCTGCAATTCCGCATCCTCGCGGGTCAGATAGTGCGCGTCGTTGGTGCACACCAACGGGATGCCGGTTTCCGCCGACAGCCGCACGAGCAGCGGATTGATGGCGCGCTGCTCCGCCAAGCCGTGATCCTGTATTTCCAAAAAGAAATTGCCGTCGCCGAACAACGCGCGGTATTGCTCCGCCTTTTGCTTAGCGGCGGCATAATCGCCCTGCCGCAGTGCGCGCGGAATCTCCCCTGCGAGGCACGCGGACAAGGCGATCAGCCCTTCGTGATAGCGTTCCAGCAGCTCGGCGTCCACACGCGGGCGGCCGTAAAACCCCTCTGTCCACGCGGCGGACACCAACTGCGTCAGATGGCGATAGCCGATTTCGTTTTCGCACAGCAGCACCAAATGCGCGTGCTCGCTGTCTGCGCCGTGCACGCGATCCTGCCGTGTGCGCGCCGCCACATACACCTCGCAGCCGAGGATGGGACGGATGCCCGCCGCTTTGGCCGCCTTATAAAAATCGATCAGCCCGTACATCACGCCGTGGTCGGTCAGGGCGACCGCCGTCTGCCCCAAGGCTTTGGCGCGCGCGACCAAGCCCTCGATGCGGCATGCGCCGTCGAGCAGGCTGTATTCGCTGTGCACATGCAAATGGACGAAACTCATGCCGCCGCCCCCTTTACAGCTTGTCCGCAAACGCCATGATGCGGCGCAGGCGGTGATTGATGCCGGAACGGGTCAGCTTTTCGCCCCGCTGCGCCAGTTCCTCGCCCAGCTCGCGCAGCGACAGTTCGGGATTTTCCAGCCGCAGCGCCGCCAATGTGCGCAAGTCCGGCGGCAGCGCATCCAGACTGCCTGCCGCCAAAATACGCTTCACCGCATCCACCTGCGCTGCGGACGCCGCCACCGTTTTGTCGATGTTGGCGTTTTCGCAATTGGTCACGCGGTTGGCGTTGTTGCGGATATTCTTGACCATCTTCACACCCATCAGTTCCAGCGACGCGTTCGCCGCGCCCATGCGGGTAAGACAATCCTCGATCTGCTCGCTTTCCTTGAAATACACCACATGCCCGCCCTTGCGGTTGATGTATTTGGCGTGCAGTCCCATCTCGTTCAGCAGTGCCAGCAGATCGCGGCTGAGCCGATAGTGCGGCACATCAAATTCGAGGTGATAGGCGCTTTCGGGGTTGCTCACCGCTCCGCACGCCAAAAACGCCCCGCGCAGATACGCGGCGGCGCAGTCCTCGCATTCCAGATTGGCGCGGTTGAGCCGCACCGACACATCCTCCGGCGTGTGTCCGAACCGCGCCAGCACACGGCGGCGGTCGTCGGCGTTATCCACCGATAACAGAAAAAAGCCGCCGTCGCGGCGCTGTTCGCGCAGCGATGCCAGCCCGCAGACCGCCGTGACC
>CAJKXG010000193.1 GCA_905203795.1 uncultured Oscillospiraceae bacterium
GAAGAAGCGTTGGATGGTGAACAGCGTCTCCTGATCCAGCGAGCTGATCGAGCCGACCTTGAACACTTCCTTGAGGAACGCTTCGCACAGCGTGGTGGGCAGCTGATAAATCAGGCGGGCGATACCGAGGTTGTCGTAGCTGACGATCACCTTTTCGGTATCGAACACCTTGCCGACCTCCAGCGCCACCTGCGCTTCCTTAAAGGAACGCGCCAACTCCTTGATGCCCTCGACCACCGTGCCGATGCCCACATTGGCGCGGGTGTAGAACTCGCCGCTCAGCGTATCCACAATGGAACGCGCCAGCTTTTCGAGATCTTTGGAATCGATGCCCGGACGGATCTCCTTGATCAGCGCGATGTCCGTCTCGTTGATATTGACGACAAAATCCTTGTTCTTGTCGGGGAACAGGTTTTGGATGATGTCATAGGCAGAAATATCGGTGCGGGCAGCAATGCGGATCAGCAGCACCACGCGGCTGACGTCGCTGTTGAAGCGCAGTTCGCGCGCTTTGAGATAGATATCGCCCGGCAGGATATTGTCCAGAATGATGTTCTTGACAAAGTTGACGCGGTCATATTTTTCGTCGTAGTATTGCTTGATGCTGGACAACGACACCGTCAGCAGCGCCGCAAATTTTTCCGCCTGCTCGTCCGTGCCCTCCACAAACAAAATATATTCGCTGCGGGGACGGGAGCCAAACGCCTTGTAGGTGTACCCGTCGCACACAAAGCTTTCCGACGCGACAAAGCTGTCGGCGGTAACAGCCTCCGCTGTTTCGCCGATACGACCGAGATCGCTGCACGCAATGATCGCCATGCTTTCGTCGATGACGCCGATGGTGCGATCGATCGCATCGCGCATTTGATGGACTACTCCTTGGAATAACCGGTTGGACATGCCAAACATCTCCTTCATCAAAATTGGGACTCGCTTGTTTTTTCGGCGCGGGCGGCAACCGTTTTGCGCGTGGTATTCTCTCCGCCGACAGCCGCCGAAGCGCAAACCGTCTCAAAGCCTTAGCCCCTCTGGGCAGTCAGGATGCCGAAAAACAACTGACTTATTTGCTGGCTTAAGTATATCATACACAAACCCGCGACGATTTTCAAGGCAAAAAAGCAAAAAAATGACGATTTTTTCGTCTTTTTTCCCAAATTCCTAATTTTATTTACGGTTTTTTCACATTTTCCCGCCTGCCTCTCGCTGCTTTGTCACATGGCGGCTCGTCAAAAGGTTACAGTTTTGTCATTTTTTAAAAATCAATTGCTTTTCCACAGAAAAGCGTGTATACTGAAATACGATATACATATCCACATTCTGTCTTTTTTGAAAGGATGAGCATCATGCGTAACATAAACGGATTGTCTCTACTGGTGTGCGTCGCGATGTTATGCGGCTTGACCGGCTGCGGGGATGCCAATACCCCCTCCACAGACAATAGCACCACGACCGCCGCTGCCACCACCACGACCGTCGCAACCACAACCACTACAGAAGCCCCCACCACAACGACGACCGCCGCGCCGGTGCCGGAAGAACCCATCGTAGCGGGCGGCACCGCCTTTCGGTTGGGCGACCGCACATTCCATTTGGGCGACGACGCAACGGAACTGTTGGCGTTTTTGGGCGAGCCGCTCAAAGCCGTTGGTCCGAGCGGGGACTCCATGTACGATGGGGACAGTACGGTTTACTATTACCCCGATATTGCCGTTTGTGTTTTCCAACCGTACGGACGGGATATCTGCGTGATATCGCAGGTAAGTTTCGGAACAGATTACTACCACTTAAACGGTGTCTCTGTCGGGAGCAGTGCAGCCGAATTGGAAAAGGCCTTCCCAAACATGGACTGCTTTGGCTATCTCCCGACACGCGGCGATAACCGCATCAATTATTTTTCCCCTTATTTACCGGATCTCCCTTTATATACATGGGAATATTTTAGCTTTGGAAAAGACGGTCAATACGGAAAAGAAAGTTACTGGAATATATATCTGTGTGAAGATAAATCGAGGATTTTACGCATCGATCTGATCTATTCTGCACTTTGGCAGAAAGATTTTGATAACAGAGAGAAGGAATAATCGTGAAAGGCATGTTAAAACGTATTGATATATACTCATTTCTGTCTCTGTTTGTGTGCGGCGCGATGTTATGCGGCTTGACCGGCTGTGCAGGCGATCCCGCAAGTAGCGGTATAACGGACACTACAACCGCTGCCACTACCACAACCGTCGCAACCACAACCTCAGAAGCACCTATGACTACTACGACAACAAAGGACTCCTTGGAAATCGGCGGTAAAACTTTTACATTGGATGGCGAGACCTTTGAAATGGGTGTCAGTCCCGAAAAACTGTTGACACATTTGGGAAGCCCGAATGAAGCAAAGGATGAACCGGATCCTGCGGATGGCAGAATAAACCATTTCTATTATTATGATGATATTATCGTGGTAGCAACTGTTCCCATAGGCCAAACCGACATTGTGATTTCTGATGTCTATTTTCCTACTAACCACTATTCTTTCGACGGCATTTCCGTGGGGAAAACCGTAGAGGAATTAGACGAGAAAATTTCCCCAAAAATCAAACCCAGTAAAGAAAGGCACATTTTCTCGACACTTTATGGGGGCGTAGCCTATGTGTATGAAGACGGAGAAAATGACGTGCGATGGTTTATGTTTTTTAATGAGCCGGAAGAACCTTACATTGACGGCGAGGTCAACATCCTACCAGGCTCTCTTATACAGTGTATTAAAATTTCTTATTTTACAAACTAAAAACAAAAGGAATGGTATAAGGTGTTAAAAATAACAAATATTTGCTGTATACCGTCTTATTAGGACTGTTGCTTACAATGTTTTCTGTGAAATTTATCTTTTCCGCAGCTTGGGAATACAATCCTAAAGTGGCGTTGGATTATGCCGCCAAACCTTGTGAGGATGGCGTTGGGCAATGTGCTCAATTTGTTTCTACATGCCTATATCAAGGTGGATGTACTCCTGCATATAATGGAAACAGTCCATATACAAGTTGTCATTTTTTGCAAAAAGGGTTGCAAAAAATGACGTAATACGCTATAATGAAGATGCTTACAAAAAGCAAAATTCAACAAAAGGATTGATGAATATGTGCAAACAATTCACAAAGTTCTTGGCCTTATTCGTTTGCTTGGGGTTGTTGCTCGGTTTGAGCGGATGTACCGATCCGGACGCAAACGCAGTTGCGGGGGGCGATACCGCCACCACGACCGCCGCTGCCACCACCACAACCGTCGCAACCACAACCACTACAGAAGCCCCCA
>CAJKXG010000194.1 GCA_905203795.1 uncultured Oscillospiraceae bacterium
GCGTGTTCGCGGGAGGAACCGCAGCCGAAGTTCTGCCCCGCCACCATGATGTCGCCCGCCTTGACACGGGTGACAAAGGTGGTGTCGAGATCCTCCATGCAGTGCGAGGCAAGCTCTTTTTTATCAATGGTGTTGAGATAGCGCGCGGGGATGATCACGTCGGTATCCACGTTATCGCCGTATTTGATGACCGTTCCTTCAAATTTCATATGTCAACTCCCCTTCCGCTCAAGCGTTTGCCAAATCGTCCGGCGAAGAAATCTTGCCTGTGATGGCGGAAGCCGCCGCCACCGCCGGACTCGCCAGATAAATTTCAGAAGTGACGTGTCCCATGCGCCCGACAAAGTTGCGGTTGGTCGTCGCGACGGCGCGTTCGCCCGCCGCCAAGATGCCCATGTGACCGCCCAGACACGGACCGCAGGTCGGGGTGGACACGATCGCGCCCGCCTCGATGAAGGTCTTGAGCAGCCCCATCTCCATCGCTTGCAGATAAATCTTCTGCGTGGCGGGGATCACAATGGCACGCACGCCTTTCTTGACATGATGTCCGCGCATCACCTCGGCGGCGGCGATCAGATCCTCCAGCCGACCGTTGGTGCAGGAGCCGATGACCACTTGGTCAATGGCAATGTCGTCAATCTCGTCCACCGTGTGGGTATTCTCCGGCAGATGCGGGAACGCCACGGTGGGCTTGATCGCAGACAGGTCGATCTCGTAGGTTTCCTCGTAGACGGCGTCCGCGTCCGGCGCATACACGACCGGTTCGCGTCCGCCCGCTTCGCGGATATAGGCGATCGTCTGATCGTCCACCTCAAAAATGCCGTTTTTCGCGCCCGCTTCGATCGCCATGTTCGCCATGCACAGGCGGTCGCTCATCGACAGCGCGTGCAAGCCTTCGCCGCCGAATTCCATGGATTTATACAGCGCGCCGTCCACGCCGATGCGCCCGATGATATGCAGGATCACGTCTTTGCCGGACACATAGCGGTTCAGCTTTCCTTTCAGCTCGAAACGAATTGCCGCCGGCACTTTGAACCACGCTTTGCCGGTCGCCATCCCGCACGCCATATCCGTCGAACCGACGCCGGTGGAAAACGCACCGAGCGCGCCGTAGGTGCAGGTGTGCGAGTCCGCGCCGATGACGACGTCGCCGCTGACAACCAAGCCTTTTTCCGGCAGCAGCGCGTGTTCCACGCCCATTTCGCCGACATCGTAGAAATTGGTGATCTGCTCCTCATTTGCAAACTGGCGGCACATTTTGCATTGCTCCGCCGCCTTGATATCCTTATTCGGCGCAAAGTGATCCATCACCAGCGAAATCTTATCCTTGTCGAACACGCCGGACTGCCCCAGACGGTTGTATTCGCGAATGGCGACGGGCGACGTGATGTCGTTGCCTAACACCATGTCCACGTTTGCCAGAACGAGTTGACCTGCCGCGACCGTGTCCAGACCCGCGTGTGCCGCCAACACCTTTTGTGTCATTGTCATGCCCATTCGTATCAGCTCCTTTACAAATACTCGCCGACGCGGTGATCTCAGCGGATCACCGCACCGCGGTCGGCGGAGGACACATTGCGCGCATACCGCGCCAAATAGCCTTTAATATCGGTTTTCACCTTGAGTTGGGTGTTCGCACGGCGCGCTTCCAATTCTTCCGGCGACACTTCCAGCTCAATGGAATAGTGCGGAATGTCGATGGAGATGATATCGCCCTCCTGAATGTACGCGATCGGGCCGCCGCTCACCGCTTCGGGCGAGATGTGACCGATGGACGCGCCGCGCGTTGCGCCGGAGAACCGACCGTCGGTGATCAGCGCCACGTCTTTATCCAGCCCCATGCCCGCGATGGCAGAGGTCGGCGACAGCATTTCGCGCATACCGGGTCCGCCGGCGGGACCCTCATAACGGATCACCACCACATCGCCCTTTTGAATCTTGCCGGCGTAGATCGCCGCAATCGCTTCTTCCTCGCTGTCGAACACGCGGGCTTTGCCCTTATGTACCAACATTTGCTCGGCGACCGCACTGCGCTTCACCACCGCGCCGTTGGGCGCGAGCGACCCGAACAACACCGCCAGACCGCCGGTCTGCGAATACGGCTTGTCGATCGCATGAATGACCGTGTAGTCGCGCACGGGACAATTCGCCACGTTCTCCCCCACCGTTTTGCCGGTGACGGTCGGCAGCGTGGTGTCCAGCATATTCTTTTTGCACAGCTCGTTCATCACCGCGTACACGCCGCCCGCGTTGTTCAGATCCTGCACATGGTGGCTGCCCGCAGGCGCCAGACGGCACAGGTTGGGCGTGTGTTCGCTGATCTCATTGACATCGTGCAGATTCAGCTCCACACCGGCTTCCGCCGCGATCGCGGTCAGATGTAGCAGCGAGTTGCTGGAGCAGCCGAGCGCCATATCCGCCGTCAGCGCGTTGTGGAAGGCTTTCTCGGTCAGGATATCCAGCGGGCGGAGGTTTTCCTCCACCAGCGCGACCGCCCGCATACCCGCCGCTTTGGCGAGACGCAGACGCGCCGCATATACAGCGGGAACAGTGCCGTTTCCGCCGAGCGCCATACCCAGCGCTTCGCACAGGCAGTTCATCGAATTCGCGGTGAACATGCCCGAGCAGGAGCCGCAGCCGGGGCAGGCGTTTTCTTCAAAATAATGCAACCGTTCGTCGTCGATCGTGCCGTTCATGTACGCGCCCACCGCTTCAAACACGCTGTTCAGGTCCATGGGCACGTTTTCGTCGGAGCAGGTGGACAGCATCGGTCCGCCCGACATAAAGATAGACGGGATATTCAGACGCGCCGCCGCCAGCAGCATGCCGGGCACGATCTTATCACAGTTGGGAATAAATACCAAGCCATCGAAGCAATGCGCCTTCGCCATGCATTCGATGCTGTCGGCGATCAGTTCGCGGGACGCGAGGGAATATTTCATGCCCTCATGCCCCATCGCCAGACCGTCGCACACGCCGATGACATTGAATTCCATCGGCGTGCCGCCCGCCATCAACACGCCGTCTTTGACGCTGCGGGCAATGGTTTGCAGATGGATATGACCCGGGATCACCTCATTAAACGAGTTGACGATACCGATCAATGGTTTCTTGATCTGCGTATCGGTGTATCCCATGGCTTTCAGCAGAGAACGCTGCGGTGCGCGCTCCGCCCCTTTTTTCATTTGATCGCTTCTCATTGTCAAATCCCATGCCTTTCCGCGCCTTTCCCAAGGAAAGGCACCAAGATTTTCCGTGCGACTCGGGGCAGGAGCGTCCACACGCTCCTG
>CAJKXG010000195.1 GCA_905203795.1 uncultured Oscillospiraceae bacterium
GCATGCCCGTCCTGCGCCGTGCCGCGGATGCAGACAAACACCCAACCCGCGCTCACGCGGCGGGAATCACAGGTGATGCCCGCCACTTCGTCGTCGGGCAGCGCCGACCGCTGCTCCGGCGGCAGAAAGGCTAAGAGTGTTGACAGTTTCATGCGCGCTCATCCTCTCTAGGCTATGGTATCGGAATAGATGAATTCCACCGTGACCACCGTGCCGCGCGGCACCGATGTGCCGTAGGCCACGCTCTGGGTGGAGGCGGTCGGGTCGCCGGTGCTGCCGGAAGCCAGACCGGTGATCAGCAGGTTGACTCCCGCCGATGCCGCCGCTTGATTGGCCTGCGACAGGGTCATCCCCTTGAAATTCGGGACTTTGACGGTCTTTTCCAAGCTGCCGTCATCGGTATACAGCACCACCGTGCCGTTTTTCGGGATGGACTGCCCGCCTTCCGGCACCTGCTTGAGCACCGTCGTGCCGCTGCCGATTACGGTACAGGTCAGTCCACTGTTCTCCACCATCGTACGCGCGGTGGAGACTTCCTTGCCTTCTACGCTCGGAGCGGTGGCATTCAGATTCGCTTGTTCCTCCGCGGTGTACACCGGCTCGATGCCGAGATACGGCAGTGTCGCCGCCAAAATTTTCTGTGCGACCGGTGCAGAGATCGTGCCGCCGAAGCGGATATTGCACTGCGGCTCATCCAGCACCACCAAAATCGCGATCTCGGGGTCGTCCGCCGGCGCGAAGCCCGCAAAGGACGCCCACACATCCGCGTGCAGCTCGGTCTTATCCGCCGTGCCGGTCTTGCCCGCTACACGGTAGCCGGCCACATACGCATTCTTAGAACCGCCGCCGTTGACGCTCTGCGCCAGCATCGCGCCCACACGGCGCGCCGTCTCCTCCGAAACCACCTGACGGCGGACGGTCGGCTCCGTGTTGCTGACGACGTTGCCGTTTTCGTCCAGCACCTGCTGCACCACATACGGCTGCATAAGATAGCCGCCGTTGGCAACGGCGGAGATCGCCGTGATCATCTGGATGGGCGTGATCTTGAAGGTCTGCCCGATCGCCGAGGTGGCGAGCGACACATCGCTCATGTCCGCCCCATGATACAGCGACGACGTGACCTGCGATTCGCCCAGCATATCGATCTCGGTTCTTTCGGTGAAACCGAAGCCGGTGAAATATTTAAAGAAATTCGCCGCGCCGATGCGCAGTCCCAGCGTCATGAACGCGGGGTTGCAGGAATTGGAGATCGCCTGCGCAAAATTCTGCGTGCCGTGTCCGCCGCGCTTGTGGCAGTTCATCGGCTGGACGCCCGGCAGTTTAAATGAGCCGCTGCAGGTGAAGGTGCTGTTTTCACTGACCACGCCTTCCTCGATGCCCATGCACGCGGTGAACACCTTGAACACCGAGCCGGGCTCGTAAAAATCGTAGACCACCTTGTTGTTCCACTGCTTTTGCAGGGCGGCGCGCAGAGCGTCCGCCTGCTCGTTTTCTGCCAGTCCGTCGATACGCGCCTGTTCCGCCGCATCGGCGAGCACAAACGGCTGATTGGGGTCGTAGTCGCCCTTGATCGCCATGGCGAGGATCGCGCCGGTCTTGACATTCATCACCACCGCCAGCCCGCGATTGGTCGCGCCGGTCTCCTTGACCGCCACTTCCAGATATTTTTCCGCGTAATGCTGGATCGTCTGGTCAATGGTCAGCACCAGGCTGTTGCCCGCCTCCGCGTCGATGGTTTTTTCAAAGCTCAGCGTGTTCGGCATCTCGTTGCCCCAGCCGTTTTGCGCCGTCACCACGCGTCCCGCCTTGCCCGCGAGCACATCCTCGTACTGCGCCTCCAGCCCGTACAGACCTGTGTTTTCCGCGCCGGTGAAGCCGATCACGTCGGACGCCAAACTGCCGTAAGGGTACACGCGTTTATAGTCGGTGATGACGCGAAACACGCCGCCCATGTTGTTTTCCTGCGTCCACGCCAACATATCCTCCGCCATCGGGCGATCGATCTTCTTCTTGACGATCTCGTACTGCGAATTCGTCTTGCCGGTGCGCTCGTACAGCGTGTCGCGGTCGATCTCCAGCAATGCCGACACCTCATCCGCAATCTTGGCGCGTTTTTGCTCCAGCGTTTGATTCGAATCCGCCTTGATATCCGCCGGCGACATGATGACCGTCCACACGAGCTGGGATTCCGCCAGCTTGTTCATGGATGCGTCGTAAATGGTGCCGCGGTTGGGCGAGGTGAGCGTGTCGCTGAGCTGCTGAGACACCGCCCGCTGCTGCCATTCGTCCGTTTCCGCGATTTGCAGCACCGCCAGCCGGTATACGATATAGCCGAATCCCAGCGCAATGATCGCCGTCATCGCCACCAGCGACCGCCGCCACATCTGCTTGGTCGGCGCTTTGGTGGTGATGGGAGACACTTTGTTTTTCGCCTTCGCCATTCCGCGCACTCCTTTCTTTAGTAAAACGAGAGTTGAGGCGTTTCATCCCAACTCTCGACATGATGCCGCTTTCCGCAGCCGTCTACCGTTTCACCCTACACTGTATGGGATCAGCGGAACAGGTATGCCACCCAATCAAAGAAACCGTTGACCGCGTCGCCGATTTTTTCAAGGAACCCCTTTTCGCCCTCGTCCGGCACTTCAATTTTATCGCCGTCCTCCACCGAAATATAGCGAATTTGGTAGGATTCCATTTTTTGCATACCGCTTTGCGCGGCGTAATCATCCACCTGCTCGGCGGACATGCGCCCCGCCAACTCGTTATTCAGGCGGATCGTCTCGCTTTCCAGAATCTTCAGTTCCTCCTGCTGGCTGATAATCCGGTCGTTTACCTCCGTGATGCGCGCACGGGTGAAGATCGCCAAACCGACCACGGCAATGACCACCGACGCCACCATCAGGATCAGCGTGGTGCTAATCGCCGTTTGCAGACGGGTGCGGCGATGCTGCCGTGCCAGCACCTTTTTATTCGGTTCCAGTGCAACCAGCTTAGCGGGACGCTCCTCAAACAGCGACAGATCATACGCCTCTGAACCATTCCCGTGCATCGCCATCACACATGTCTCCTTTCAAAATCGTAACGATTTGTATCATTCACCGATCTATATACCGATCGTGTTCCTTTTGCACGCACCGCAAGCGGGCACTGCGGCTGCGGGGATTCGCTGCCAGTTCCTCCGGCGACGCTTCCGCCGGTCGGCGGAGCACCAGCGACGCAGCGGGGGTGCTCCCGCACACGCAGACGGGGAAATCCGGCGGACAAACGCAGCCTTT
>CAJKXG010000196.1 GCA_905203795.1 uncultured Oscillospiraceae bacterium
CCCATCTGCATCTTTTTTTCATTTGAGGGCTTGACTTTTCATAGTTAGTCTTTCGTGGGAACTGCGCTTGGGCGGTCGGCATGACCGCAAGGTGCAAACCTCGATCAGCGGAGTTTGATGTGGATTTCGCGCAATTGCTGTTCGCTGACCTCATTCGGCGCGCCGAGCAGCAGATCCTGCGCGGTGCTGTTCATCGGGAACGCGATGACTTCGCGGATGTTCTGTTGGTCGGTCAGCAGCATCAGCATACGGTCGATGCCGGGCGCCATACCGGCGTGCGGCGGCGCGCCGTACTGGAACGCGGTGTACAGCGACGAGAACTTGGTTTTGAGCTCCTCCTCGCTGTAGCCGGCGATCTCAAACGCGCGGCGCATGATGTCGAGATCGTGGTTGCGCACCGCGCCGGAGGACAGCTCCACGCCGTTGCACACGATGTCGTATTGATACGCCAGAATATCCAGCGGGTCTTTGGTGTTGAGCGCTTCCAGTCCGCCCTGCGGCATGGAGAAGGGGTTGTGTGTGAAAATGATCTTGCCGGTTTCCTCGTCCTGCTCGTACATCGGGAAATCGGTGACAAAGCAGAAGCGGAACGCGTCTTTTTCCAGCAGATCGAGACGATTCGCCACCTCGGTGCGGATCTGTCCCGCCAGACGCGGCGCCATGGCGGCGGTGTCGGCGATGAAATACAGCACATCGCCCGGCTGCAAGCCCGCGCGGCTGCGCAGCTCGTCGCGGTCGCCGTCGCGCAGGAATTTATCAATCGGACCGGCAAAGCTCATGTCCTCGCCGACCTTGAAGTAGCCCAGTCCCTTCATGCCGATTTCCAGCGCGAATTTTTCCATATTCTCGAAGAAGCTCTTCGGGCGGGACGCGCAGTTGGGCACGCGGATGATGCGCACCGTTTTGTTGCAGAACGGCTTGAACGCGGAATCCACAAACAGATCGCTCGCGTCGAGGATGACCAGCGGATTGCGCAGATCGGGCTTGTCCGTGCCGTATTTCAGCATACACTCACTGTACGGAATTTTCGCAAACGGCGCGTCGGACACGGTTTTGTCCGAGAAGGTGGTGAACACATCGTGCAGCACCTCTTCCGCCACGGCAAACACGTCCTCCTGCGTGGCAAACGCCATCTCGAAATCGAGCTGATAGAACTCGCCGGGCGAACGGTCGGCGCGCGCGTCCTCGTCACGGAAGCAGGGCGCGACCTGGAAATAGCGGTCGAAACCGGACACCATCAACAACTGCTTGAAAATCTGCGGCGCCTGCGGCAGAGCGTAGAATTTGCCCTGATGCTTGCGGCTGGGGATCAGATAATCGCGCGCGCCCTCCGGCGAGGAGGCGGACAGGATGGGCGTCTGCATCTCGAGGAAGCCCATCTCGGTCATTTTGCGGCGCAGATACGCGATCACCTGCGAACGCAGCACGATATGATCGTGCACCTTGCGGTTGCGCAGGTCGAGGAAACGGTAGGTCAGCCGCACATCCTCACGCGTGGACAGCGACGACGCGACCTCAAACGGCAGCGCGTTGGGCGCTTTGCCGAGAATGGTGAGCGAATCCGCCATCACCTCGATCGTGCCGGTGGCGATCTTTTCGTTGATCGTGTCCTCATCGCGGCGGACGACCTTGCCCGCAACGGTGACCGTGCATTCCTTGTTCACGCCGTCCAGCAGCGATTCATCGTGGATGACCACCTGCAGCACGCCGTAATGGTCGCGCAGATCTATAAATTTCACACCGCCGTGGTCGCGGATATTTTCCACCCAACCGGCGGCGCGGACGGTTTCGCCGATCAAACTTTCATTGAATTCCGCACAGGTGTGTGTGCGGTACGGGTTTACCATCATGAACATTCAACCTTTCTCCGGTGCATACTGCATACGAATAACGCATATATGAAAGTATCATACCACAATTTTCATACCAATGCAAGGATTTTACACGCTCGGCAGGGTATTTTTTGAATTTTTGTTACGAAGATTGGATTGACAAGAAGCTGAATCAATGTTATACTGACAAAAATGAGGTAACAATTTGACGGTGCTTGGAAAGGAAAGAACCTAAATCATGAAAAAACAAGGGGTTTTATTTGTTTTGACATTGGCGGTCGTTGTGTTGGCGGCGATGTGTTTGTTTGCACAAGCAGAACCGACGGCGCAGATGGGCGATGTGGACGGCGACGGTACCGTGGACAGTTCGGATGCACGCATGGTGCTGCAAGCGGCGGTGGGCAAGGTCGCGCTGGATGACGCACAGCAGGTGCGGGCGGACGTCAGCCGCGACGAGTCGGTGGACAGCACCGACGCCCGCATGATCCTGCAATATGTCGTTCATAAGCTGGATACGCTCGGCACGCTGCCGACCGAAACTACAGAGCCGACCGATCCGCAGACAACGGACACCACGGTCACGACGACTGTTACCACCGAGCCGACGGAAAGCACGACCGCCACGACCGAAGCGCCGGATGGTACGACCACGACGGCGGACGTGCCGGTTGACACGACGACCACCGCCGATATAACGACAACTACTACGACGGCTGCTGCGACTACAACTACAACTACAACCACCACGACGACGACCGTTATCACGACGACCACGACGACGCGCTCGGTGATCGAGCTGCCGCCTGTGCCGGGGACCAAATCGACCCAAACGACCACTACAACCGCCTCTCTTGCCGACGGCGGCGAGGACACCGATGACGGGTTCGGCGACCTGCATTAATCTCCACCGACACAAAAAATTCACACGGCGGTCACGAATTTTCCAAATGCAGCGGGTATAGTAGTGCTCGGAGTGATGTCAAATGGGATTTTTTATGCGGATGCAAAACAGCCTGCGGCAGTTTATGAGCGGGCGATACGGGCAGGATAAGCTGGGGTTTGTGCTGATCATCGCGTGGATGGCGGTGGCGGCGATCAACCTCTTTTTCCACTCGTGGGTGATCTATCTGCTCGGGCTGGCGCTTGCCGGATGGGCGCTGTTTCGGATGCTGTCCCGCAACATCCCGAAACGCATGGCGGAAAACGAGCGGTATCTGCGTCTCGAGGGAACCGTGCGGCAAAAATGCCGCTTGTATCGCCGCATGTGGCGGGAGCGGAAAACGCATCGTTTTTATAAATGTCCCGCCTGCCGCGCGGTGATCCGCATCCCGCGCCGCAAGGGCAAGGTCACGGTGCGCTGCACCCATTGCGGGCAGTTCTTTGATAAAACAGTACGATAAGGAAACAGCCGCGGTCGATCATAACCGC
>CAJKXG010000197.1 GCA_905203795.1 uncultured Oscillospiraceae bacterium
AGCAGGGCGCTGCAAAAGCTGTCCACCGTGCTGATGGAAGCCGTCGGCAGCATCATGAGTTGCCGTTGTAAGCGCAGGCTGTCCGGCTGTTCGGCAATGAGGCGGGACAATTCTTCGCTCAGGCGGTGCTTCATCTCGGTCGCCGCCGCTTTGGTGAAGGTCACGACCAGCAGTTCGTTCACATCAACCGGCTGCTGCGGATCGGTGATCAGCTCAATAATGCGCCGTACCAGCACAGCGGTTTTGCCGGAACCGGCCGCCGCCGATACCAGCAAAGTGCCGCCGCGCGCATAGATGCATTGCCGCTGTTCCGGCGTCCAATTGCGTTCTGCCATACCATGTTCCTCCGCTTATCCGACGAGCTCCGGCAGCAACCGCAGATCGTCGATTTCATAGGTGGGCGTCAAGCCGCTGTGGTTTGCCGCGTGTTTCGAGTTGAACCAACAGGTATCCAGTCCCGCCTCAACACCGCCCCGAATATCGCTGCTCAGCGAGTCGCCGACGACCAGTGTGCGCGCGGCGTCAAAATTGTCGATGTGATCGGTCACATAGGCGAAAAAGGCGGGCGACGGCTTGGGAGCGCCGACTTGTTCGGAAATGAAGATATCGCGAAACAGCGGCGTGATCGGGGACGCGGCAAAGCGGGCTGTCTGCACCGCCAGCGTACCGTTGGTGATGATGTACAGCGCGTGGGTGTCTGCCAGCGCTTGACACACCGACAACGCGTGTGGCAGCAGATCGTGGCCCTTCCCAAGCTGTACGACGTATTGTTCATTGAACGCGATCGGATCGCCTTCGATGCCCAGTGCCTCAAACAACCGTGCAAAACGGAGATAGATCAATTGCGATTTGACCACTTCGCCGCGTTCCAACTGTTTCCAAAGAGAGAGGTTGATGTCGTGGTAGCGGACGGCGATCGCTTCCTCGTGCGGATAACCGAACGCAGACAGTGTATTCAAAATAGCGGTGTGTTCCGCACGGTCAAAGTCGAACAAGGTGTTATCCGCGTCAAGCAGCAGAGTTGTATAACGCATGGAACGCTCTCCTTTTGGAAAATGATGCTTACATTGTAACATAGAATCACGCAAAATACAAATTCCCCGTGCCGTTTTTTTACGGGCATATTTCCGCGTGTCCGTCAAACACTATGCCTGAATTTACAGAACAGGGAGCGACGGCGTTGAAAAAGTATGGGTTTTTGTTGGCGGCGACGGTGCTGGTGATCGCTGCGATTATGTTGGTCGGCGGGGTCGGGAAAAAGGAAGTCGCAGTGGAACTGCTCACGATGCAGCCGCGGCAGGCGGAACAGACGGTGACTTGCACCGGCAAGATCGAAGCGGCAAAGGTGGAAAATGTGTATACCGATTTTGCTTGTGTGGCGCAGGAGGTGTTTGTAAAAAGCGGACAGGAGGTCAAAAAAGGGGATGTGCTGTTCACCGTCGATGCCGATGCGACCCGCGCGGTGATGATGACGGCGGGTATGTCGGCGGAACAGGCGCAGAAGGTGTCCATCGCCGGGGAGATGACGTCGCCGATCGACGGCGTGGTCACGTATTTGAATGTTCGCGCGGGCGAACCCACCACCACCAAGAAACCCAGCGTCATGATCGCCGCTGACGATACGGTGCGGGTGCGCATCACCATCCCCGAAAGCAAGCTCCGTGATGTGAAAAAGGGGCAGCGGGTGAACATCAGCGGCAGCGCGTTCGGCAAAAAGACCTATCACGGCGAGCTGACCACCATCGGCAAGGTGGCGTATACAACAGCGGCAAGCAACGGTGCGGTGACGGTGGTGGAAGCCGTGGTGACACTGGACAGCGGTGAACAGGATGACACGCTGCGCGTGGGATTGACCGCCAAGGCGGATATTGTGATAGAAGAATATGCGGACAGTCTTGTTATTCCATATGAAACTGTGTTGCAGGACGAGGACGGCATCAATTACGTGTTGACGGTAAAAAACGGGCGCGCTGCTAGGAGAGAGATCGTGCTCGGCAGTGAGTTGAAAGACGGTATTTTGGTGACAGACGGTTTGTCGTCCGGCGAGCAGGTGATTGCTGATCCGCAATCGGTGAAGGAGGGCGCCGCCGTGCGTGAACAGGCACATGCGTAAGGCGGGGGAGTTGGTGGGCTGCGCTTGCCGCAGCCTATGGCGGCGGCGGTCGCGCACCTTGCTGACGGTCAGCGGCATTTTGGTAGGCGTGCTGATGGTGGTACTGGTATCGGTGATGGGCGAAGCGGGTACACAGGCGGTCGGGTCGGAACTGGAAAACCTCGGCATGAGCGGGTTATCCGTCCGCGCGGGCAAAGGGGCGTCGCTGACCGGACCGGAGCTGGAATTGATCCGCAATCAGCGTGCCGTCGAGAGTGCCATGCCGCTGCTTTTGGAATATTCCAAAGCGTCGATGAAGGATCGGGAATGCCAGACATTTCTGTGCGGGATCGACGCGGGCGCGGATCAAGTGATCGCGCTGGAGACGGCGCACGGGCGTATGCTGAATCGCGGCGACATCGGGTGTATGTCTCATGTATGCGTGGTCGATCAGTCGGTCGCACGTGAGTTGTACGGTCGGGAAAACATCACCGGCAAAACGCTGAAATTGTCCATTGGCGGCATCGAAGAGACATTCACCGTGGTGGGGGTGGCCAAAACCGGCAGCCGTCTGCTGCAAAATCTCGTGGAATATATTCCCGGGCTGGTTTATGTGCCGTATACCACGTTGCAGGGGCTGTGCGGACGGGATACGTTTGATCAGATCGCGGTGCGGGTGACGGCGGAAGCGGATGCGCAGCAGGCAGAACAGACCTTGGTGGCGGCGCTGGAACGCAGCACCGGCATGACCGATTCGTTCGAGACGGAGAATCTGGCGGCGCAGCGCGAACGGCTGGACACACTGCTGCGTATCGTATCCATCATCCTGACGGCGATCAGCGGGATTTCGCTGTTGGTTTCCGGCATGGGGATCATGACCATCATGCTGGTGTCGGTCAGTGAGCGGGTGCGGGAGATCGGTGTCAAAAAAGCGATCGGTGCCTCGCGCGGACGCATCATGGCGGAGTTCCTTGCGGAATCGGTCATGCTGTCTTTGCTCGGCGCCGTGTGCGGTATGGTGCTCGGACTGGCGGCAGGATTGGGCGGCGCGGCATGGTTTGGCATACATCTTGCCTTTCCGTGGCAAGCGTTGGGCGGGATTCTGTTATTTTCATTGCTGCTCGGGGCGGCATTCGGTGCCTA
>CAJKXG010000198.1 GCA_905203795.1 uncultured Oscillospiraceae bacterium
AAAAGCGTGAGCATCCGCCCGATGTCTTTGCCTGCCGGAACGCCGATCGCCAGCAAGTCATTTCCCTTTACAGCTAAGTTTCGCAAAGAAACGCAATCTCCTTCGCGCAGGATGTCGCCCAGCAGCCGCTCCGCTTGATCCAATACCTGTTGTCGATCCGCATAAGCAGGGGGTTGCGCGGCGATATCCGCACGCTGTAAAGCGATCAATTCCCGCAGCGTGTTTTCGCCGAAACGGTTCAATCGCCGCCGCAAAATATGACGTTCCGGCAGCAACGGAAGATCGTGATATTTGACAAGGGAAACTACTTCACAGATGGTTTTGTGATCCAATCGCAATGTTTGCAGACAATCTTCCGCCAAATCGGCACTGATCGCAGCGTGACCGTAGAAATGTCCGATCCCGTTTTCGTCCTGCGTGTAGCAAGCAGGCTTGCCGACGTCATGCAGCAGCGCCGCCAGCCGCAGAATCACCGTCGGCGGCGTGTGCGCCAGCGCGTGCAGACTGTGGGTGTAGACATCATAGCAGTGGTGCGGATTGTGCTGCTCAAATCCGATGGTCCCCCGCAGCGGCGGCAACACGTGTGCCGCCACCTCCGGGTAATCGCGCAGCACGGCAAAAGCGTTGTCGCCGCACAACAGCTTGGTCAGCTCCGCCGCCTTTCGTTCCGCCGCCACCGCCGACAAACGGTGGTATTGCCGCCGAATGCTCTGCGCGGTAATCTCCTCAATGGCAAATTCCAGGACGGCGGCGAAGCGCAGCGCGCGCAGAACACGCAGTGCGTCCTCCGTAAACCGCCGATCGGGGTCGCCGACACAGCGAATGCGCGCCGCCGCCAGATCCGCCTGTCCGCCGTACGGATCGACCAGCCCCACGCGCGGATGATACGCCATGGCGTTGACCGTGAAATCACGCCTGGCCAGATCTTCCCGCAATTGCCGCACGAAGCGCACTTGGTCGGGATGGCGGTGATCGGAATAGGCGCCGTCCACCCGATATGTGGTCACCTCGACCGACATCGCATTGCTCAGCACCGTCACTGTGCCGTGCTGCAAACCCGTCGGCAACACCCGCTCGCCCGCAAACGCGCGCAACATCTGCTCCGGCAGGGCGTCGGTGGTGACATCCCAATCCTGCGGTGTGCGTCCGAGCAAACTGTCCCGCACACAGCCGCCCACCACATATGCCTCGAATCCCGCCTGTTCCAGTCGATTGAGCACGGCTTGTACGGCGGTCGGTATCTCGATGCTCATGGTAACTGAATGACGATCTGCCGGTCGTCCATACGCATTCCCGCGTCGCCGGTGAGGATCGCCAGTACACTGCGATACAACAGCGCGGGATCGTCCAGAAAATGTTCGCGGATCATCTGCGCCTGCGCCGTGTCCGCCACACGCAGCGAAAGCGTCATCAGAGGTGCTTGTCCGCTTGTACTGTCCACCGCACAGGTGACGGTACAGGCACCGTCGTCCGTTTGGACGGAGACGGTATTCTGCCGCTCGTTTCGGCGACGTGCCAGCAACTGCAAAGCCGCCTTGACCGAGCGTTCTCGCAAGGTCAACGGCAGGCGGTCGTACAAGGTCATGGTGGCGGTGTGCCCTTTTTCGGACAACGCCAACACATCCGGCTGCGGTTCCAGCAGCGTGCCGTATTGCAGCAATTCTTCGATGGCGGCGCCCAGCTCAAAGAGATTGGCCATGCCGTTTCCGGCAAGAATATCCAACACATCCTGACGCGGCATAGGCTCGCCGACGCTCATCAGCATATAACATACCAGTAATTCGATATCGTTTCGGGAATACAATCCACCGGGCACAACACCGGCGGAAAAACCGTTTTGAGACGACATACACGGTCCGTCCTTTCTCGGGGAAGTACATACAGTTTACCACAGTTTGGGCAAAATGGAAACCCCAAAACGGAAATTTCCCCGCACCGTCTTGCTTTTCTCCGATCAGCCATGATATAATAGCGCATATAGAATCGGTAAGGAGGGGTCTTTTTGAAATCCGTAAAACTTTGCATTCTGCTGCTTGCTTGTCTGATGACGGTCGGGTTCAGCGCCTGCGGAAGCGGCACATCCTCCGCGCCGACGACTGCCACGACTACGACCGTGTGGGCGGCCAGTAACCCCACGCCCCGCGATCTGCGCGCTTTGTTGACAGAGGAAGAAGCGGAAAGCGCCATGGACACGGCGTTTGATCAAGCAGAATTGTTGGAAAACGGCAGCACGATGCTGTTACAATCGGCGGATTTCCGCGATCGTGTCGAACTGCTTCTGGACGAGCAGCCGCAAAGCCGTTTTGATGAGGTAATTGCGCTTTATGAGGAAGGCACGTTGACCGAGACGCCCAATCTGGGCGATATCGCCTATTGGAATGTCGGCGGTGAATTGCTGGTATACGCTAAGGGCTATATGCTGGAAGTCAATGTGAAAAGCGGGCATCTTTCCGATGCCGCTTTGCTGACGGCGGCTCGGCAGATGGCGGCGCTGATCATTGAGCGTCTGTAACCGTCAGGCAGGTGGATTGAGCAGATACAATCCGAGATACCAATAGACGGAAAACGCGATCCAGAGCAGGTAGCATAGCCCGATCAGATAGGCGATCGGTCGCACGCGGCGAAAGACGGACAATAGACCGGTGGCGTGCAGTGTGGTCAGCGCTGCCCAAACACACGCTGCCGGCTGCCAGTCCAATCGAAAAAAGAAAAGCGGCAGCGGCAGTGTACATACGATCTGCCAGATATACAGCCGCAGCGCACATACGCTGTTGTCGTTAATTCCCGCCACGGCGACACTGTACGCCGCCAATGACAGCGCGATATACGCCGCTGTCCAGCACCATGGCAGCCACCACATCGACGGGGTATAGGGCGGCAGTTTCCAGCCGCCAAAGTCCATGTCCCGCTCCCATATCCATTGCCAACAGGCAGCACACGCGGTGACTCCCGCCAATGCCGCCGCGATTCTCCTCTTATCCGCCCGACGAACCATGCGCATCCTCTCCTTTGCCATATGTATATGTGGGAGCGGTGACAAATACGACTCGGAAAGGACGTATCAAAATGGCTTCCGGCAAGACATATTTGCAATTTATTCTGGAGCAGTTGCAGGAGGTCGACGGTGTGACGTATCGCGCCATGATGGGAGAATATATTCTGTACTACAAAGGAAAAATATTCGGCGGCATTTTCGACGATCGTTTGATGGTCAAACCGG
>CAJKXG010000199.1 GCA_905203795.1 uncultured Oscillospiraceae bacterium
GGCGTATTTGTTGGTTAGCACGCTGCCCATCGCCGCCATCACGGCGGGGGAGACGATGTTCTCCGAGGCGATCAGTTCCAGGTTGCGGCGCTGGCGCGCCAGTTCCTTTTCCATCGCCTGTCCGATTTCGGGATCGGCGTTTTTGACGAATCCAATGGTATCCAGCATATCTGCGTACATGGGGGTTCTCTCCTTTATGATGAATTGTTTGGGTTACGGGTTTATTTCTTGAAGCTGTCCTTCAGCGAAACCGAGCGGTTAAATACAGGGTGTTCGGGGGTGCTGTCCTTGTCTACGCAGAAATAGCCCAGCCGCATAAACTGGTAGGACGTGCCGGTCGCCGCCTGCACGAGGTCCGGCTCGACCTTGCAGCCGGTGAGCGTTTCCAGCGAGTCGGGGTTGAGACAGGCGAGATAGTCCTTGTCCGCCGCGTCGGGATCGGGATCGAGGAACAGCGAGCTGTACAGCCGCACCTCCGCGTCTTTGGCGGTGGCGGCGTCCACCCAGTGGATGGTGCCCTTGACGCGCCGACCGTCCGGCGTGTTGCCGCCCTGCGTCGCGGGGTCGTACTCCGCCAGCACTTCGACGACGTTGCCGTCCGCATCCTTGACACAGCCGGTGCAGCGCACCACATATGCCGATTTCAGCCGCACCTCGTTGCCCGGGAACAGGCGGAAATAGCCTTTGATCGGCTGCTCCATGAAATCGTCCGCTTCGATATACAGCGAACGCGAGAAGGTGACAGGGCGGGTGCCGCCGTCCTCTTTCGTCGGGTTCAGTTCGGTGTGGAACACCTCCTGCTGCCCCTCGGGGTAGTTGATGATGGTCAGCTTGACGGGACGCAGCACCGCCATAGCGCGGGTGGCATTGGCGTTGAGGTCCTCCCGCAGGCAGTGCTCCAGCAGTGCCATTTCCACCGTGTTCGGCACTTTCGCCACGCCGATGCGGTCGATGAAATTGCGCACCGACGCGGGGGTGTACCCCCGCCGCCGCAAGCCGCACAGGGTGGGCATACGCGGATCGTCCCAACCGCTGACATAGCCCTCCTCCACCAGACGGCGCAGCTTGCGTTTGGACATGACGGTATAATTGATGCCCAGCCGCGCAAACTCGATCTGGCGGGGATTCGCATCCAGTGCCACATGATCGCGCACCCAGTTGTACAGCGGGCGGTGATCCTCAAATTCGAGCGAACACAGCGAATGCGTCACGCCCTCGATCATATCCTCGATCGGATGTGCGAAATCGTACATCGGATGGATGCACCATTTGGTGCCCTGTCGATGATGGGCGGCGTGGTTGATGCGATAGAGCGCGGGGTCGCGCATGTTGAAGTTGCCGCTGGCGAGGTCGATCTTTGCCCGCAGCGTCATCGCGCCGTCGGGGAATTCGCCCGCTTTCATGCGCGCGAACAGGTCGAGACTCTCCTCGATCGGGCGGTCGCGGTAGGGACTGACCGCCGGATGCGTCAGGTCGCCGCGGTTTTTGCTCATTTCCTCCGGCGACAGTTCGCACACGTACGCCAGGCCGTCTTTGATCAGACCCACCGCCAGCTCATACATCGTGTCGAAGTAGTCCGACGCATAGTAGAAGCGGTCGCCCCAATCGAACCCCATCCAGTGGATATCCTCTTTGATGGCGCGGACGTACTCGTCGTCCTCTTTGGCGGGGTTGGTGTCGTCCATGCGCAGATTGCACAAGCCGCCGTATTTTTCCGCCGTGCCGAAGTCGATGCACATCGCCTTGACATGTCCGATGTGCAGGTAGCCGTTCGGCTCGGGGGGAAAACGGGTGTGGATCTGCTGACCGTATACCCGTCCGCCTTCTTTGAGTTCTTCATCAATAATATCGTGAATAAAATTGTTGTTATCCGCCATAATGTTCTTCCTCCTTTACAGCGTGTTCGCCGCCGCCGCGAGACGCGCCAGTACGCGGTCGCGTCCCAGCAGCTGCATCACGCTGCACAGATCGGGCGTGTTGCGGCGGCCGGTCACCGCCAGCCGAATGATGCCGCTCACATCGCCCACATGCCCTTTCCAGTTTTCCGGCGCTTTCTTGTATTCCTTCACTTCGGGGCAGAAGCCTAAGCCTTCACAGATGCTTTTCACCGTGTCGAACCACGCCTGCTTATCCTGCGTTTCGTCATACACGGGCGCATACGCCGTGAGGATCGCTTTCGCGTCCGCCGCCGACACGTTTTCCGGCAGTTCGAACACGCCGTCGAACAGCTCGTCGAACAGATAGGACGCGTAGTCCTTCGCGTCGCTCCATTTGGCGATGTCCTTGCGGGGTTTGGCGCCGCCGCGGTCGATGGCGAAAATCGCTTCGGTGTACGCGGGGTCGCGCGTCAGCAGCGCGTGGAAGGCGGGGTCGTACGCCGCCGCCCACGCTGTCACCGCCGCCGCCACTTCGGCAGCAGTCATGCGGCTGATCACGCCCTTGCTCACGTCGTTCATCTTGTCCAGATCAAACAGCGCGCCGGACACGCTCATCTTCTTCGGATTAAAGGGGAACGCCGCACGCGGCGCGGTGGGGTTGCACCGCCGCCAATCCTCAAAATCGCTGCTCGCGATGGTCATCAGATATTCCTGCACACTGTCGGCGGGGTAGCCCTGTTCGGCGTAATAGTGCATCGCCGCCTCGGGGTCCTTGCGTTTCGAGAGCTTGCGCTTGCTGTCGCCGTCCATCTTCATGATGGGGCTTAAGTGCATATACTTCGGCGGCTTGAAGCCCAGCACGCGGAACAATTGCAGATGCTTCGGCACGGAGGCGATCCACTCGTCGCCGCGAATGACATGGGTGGTGTGCATCAGATGATCGTCCACCGCGTGCGCAAAATGATAGGTCGGTACGCCGTCGGATTTGAGCAGCACCAGATCCTCGTCGTTTTCCGGCATCTCGATCGTGCCGCGGATCACGTCGTCGAATTTGATGCGGCGCTCTTCGCTGCCCGGCGAACGCAGCCGCACGACATAGCTTTCGCCTGCCTCGATGCGCGCGATCGCGTCCTCGGGGGCGATGTTTCGGCAGTGTGCGAACGCGCCGTAATAACCGGTGCGGCATTTTTGCGCTTCCTGCGCCGCGCGGTCGGCAGCGCGCTGTTCCTCACTGCAAAAACAGGGGTACGCCAGCCCTTGCTCGACCAGCGACTTGACATAGGTCTGATAGATTTCCACGCGGTCGCTTTGCTTGTACGGACCGTAATCGCCGACCACGGTG
>CAJKXG010000200.1 GCA_905203795.1 uncultured Oscillospiraceae bacterium
CCGCAGGTCACATCATATCTATCGGAATTATTTACCCCAGTTCATCTTCTCGCGCAGCTCTTTACCGACCTGCTCCATCTGATGTTGCGCCTCCAGACGGCGGCGGGAATTGAAGTACGGACGGTTCGCCTGATTCTCAAGAATCCAGTTGCGGGCGAAAGCGCCGGTCTGGATCTCGGTCAGCACTTTCTTCATTTCCTTCTTGGTCTCCTCGGTGATGATGCGCGGACCGACGGTGTAATCGCCGTATTCCGCCGTATCCGAGATGGAATAGCGCATGAAGGAGAAGCCCTTGTTGAAGATCAGATCGACGATCAGCTTCATCTCATGGATGCACTCGAAGTACGCGTTTTCCGGCTGATAGCCCGCTTCGACCAGCGTTTCAAAGCCCGCCTTCATCAGCGCGGTCACGCCGCCGCACAGGACAGCCTGCTCGCCGAACAGGTCGGTTTCCGTCTCCTCGCGGAAGGTGGTTTGCAGCACACCCGCACGCGCGCCGCCGATACCCAGCGCATACGCCAGCGCGATCTCCTTCGCGTTGCCGGTCGCATCCTGCTCGATGGCGATCAGGCAGGGCACGCCCTGACCGATGGTGTACTGGCTGCGAACCGTGTGACCCGGGCCCTTCGGCGCGATCATCACCACGTTGACCGTATCCGGCACGATGATCTGACGATAGTGAATGTTGAAGCCGTGCGCAAACGCCAGCGTCATGCCCTCGCGCAGGTTGGGCGCGATCTCGCTCTTATACAGCGCAGCTTGCTTCTCGTCGTTGACGAGGATCATGACCATATCCGCTTTTTTCACCGCGTCCGCCGTGTTGTAGACCTCAAAACCGTCGGCTTTCGCCGTCACAGCGGATTTTGAGCCTTCGTACAGACCGATGATAACTTTCACGCCGCTGTCGCGCAGGTTCTGCGCATGGGCATGACCCTGGCTGCCGTAGCCGATGACGGCGACGGTCTTGCCGTTGAGCAGGGACAGATCACAGTCCTTTTCATAATACATGGTTGCCATTTTACATTACTCCTTTTTTCAGATGAATGTATGTGAAGAATAGTGCGAACAGAATTAAGATTTCAGCGAAACAATTCCGCGATCCAGCGCCACAATGCCGGTACGGCACATTTCGATGATGCCGTACGGTCTCATCAGCTCGACGAACGCATCCAGCTTGCCGCTTTCGCCGGTGATCTCCATGCAAATGGAATTCGGCGAAAAGTCGATGATCTTATTGCGGAATACGTTGACCGCGTCCATGATATCCTGCCGATTCTGCGAGTTGGCGGCGACCTTGATCAGAATCAATTCGCGCACCACGGTGCTGTCCGGTACCATCTCGCGCACCTCTTTGACATCGTGTAGCTTGGAAAGCTGCTTGATCATCTGGTCGCGATCGGCGGTCGTGCCCGTCATGGTGACGGTCATACGGGAATATTCGGGGATTTCCGTCACGCCGACGGTGAGACTGTCGATATTGAAGCCGCGGCGGGCAAACATGCCGGACACACGGGTCAACACGCCAAACTGGTTGGACACCAGCATACCGATAATAAACTTTTGCATCTTGCCCATCCTCCTTATTTCATGATCAGATGCTCGACCGAGCTGTTCGGCGGGATCATCGGCAGCACGCGCTCATCCTCGTTGATCAGGCAGTCGATCAGCACCGGTCCGTCGATGGCAAACGCTTTCTCCACGCACGCATCCAATTCCTCCGGCGTGGCCGCGCGCAGACCCGTCGCGCCGAACGCTTCTGCCAGCGCCACAAAATCGGTCTTGCGCTCGAGCGTGGTCTGCGAATATCGTTTTTCGTAGAACAACGTCTGCCATTGCCGCACCATGCCGAGCACGCCGTTGTTCATCACCATGATGACCAGCGGCAGATTTTGCGACACGGCAGTCGCCATTTCGTTGAGGTTCATACCGAAGCTGCCGTCGCCGGTGAACAGCACAGTGCGTTTTCCCGTTGCCATGCACGCGCCGATCGCCGCGCCCATGCCAAAGCCCATCGTACCCAAGCCGCCGCTGCTGATAAAGGTGCGCGGCCGACGGAAATCATAATGCTGGGCGACCCACATCTGGTGCTGCCCCACATCGGTGGCGATCGGTGTATCCGCGTCCGCGTGCGCGTTGATCGCGTCGATCACGCGATACGGCGTCAGCGTGCCGATGCCGCCGGCGGTATGTTCACGCTCATATCGGCGCATGTCCTCGATTTCCTGCTCCCATTTTGCGTGTTTCTGCACCGTCAGACGCGGCAGCAACGCTTCCAGCGCCTCCCGCACATTGGCGTTGACGCCCAGTGTGGCGGGGATGTTTTTGTCGATCTCCGCAGAATCCACGTCGATATGGATGATACGCGCCTTACTGGCGTATTTGCTCTTGTCGCCGGTGGCGCGGTCGCTGAACCGCACACCCAACGCCAGCAGCAGATCGCATTCCGATTTGGCTTTGGTGGAGGCGTAATGCCCATGCATCCCCACCATGCCGAGCGAACGCGGATGCGCGGCGGGCACCGCCGACAAGCCCATCATGCTGAAGCCGATCGGTGCGTCGATCGTATCCGCCAGTTTTGCCACCAACTCGCCCGCCTCGGCGATGATGACGCCGCCGCCGCAGTAGATGTACGGGCGTTCGGCGGTCTTGATCATCTCTGCGATTTGATCCAGATCTTCCTCGCGCAAAACGGGAGAAGGAGCGGGCGCGGCCGGTGATTTCGGCGTAAACGCCGTGCTGTTGATCTGCACATCCTTCGGCAGGTCGATCAGCACGGGACCCGGGCGACCCGAACGGGCGATTGCAAACGCCTCCCGCACGGTATCCGCCAGTTTGGTCACATCTTTGACCATATAGCTGTGCTTGGTGATCGGATAGGTGACGCCGACAATATCCACTTCCTGAAAACTGTCGCGTCCGAGCAAGCTGCACGACACGTTACCGGTGATCGCCACCATCGGCACCGAATCGAGATACGCATTGGCGATGCCGGTGACCAAATTGGTCGCGCCGGGGCCGGAGGTTGCAATCACCACACCGACTTTGCCGGTCGAACGGGCGTAGCCGTCCGCCGCGTGCGCCGCGCCCTGCTCATGGGCGGCGATGACATGGTGGATACGGTCGGCGTTCTTATACAATTCATCGTATATGTTCAATACTGCGCCGCCGGGATATCCAAAAACCGTATCCGCCCCC
>CAJKXG010000201.1 GCA_905203795.1 uncultured Oscillospiraceae bacterium
AGGTATTCCGCCCCGCCGCGCCCCGCCTTTCACCAAACGGCGGTTCTCTGTGCCGCGCACTGCAAACGTACTGGGTTCCATCATCGCGTTGCTACTATTAAAACACAAACGCCTACCTTTGTCAAGCGGAGAAACGATGAAAATAGGAAAAATAATTTTTTAAAAAAAATATGCTTGACAAACGAACGATTCTGCAATATAATAATTTTGTAATGATTTGTTGGACGCGGCATATTTTTAAAAACCGTCGCTCCGGAAAACGGCAGTGGCGGTAAGGACAATTTCATGATTCCATATGGATGAAAGGATGACAGATCATGATCGCAAAGATGAAATGGCGCAATCGGAAGAACCATTGAAGTATAATGATATCACGTAAAAAGTGACAGATTGTCCCTCTGGTAAATACTATATTCTTACCAGCGACATTCTTACCAGCGACTATTACAACGTAAAAACATCATTCTGGTTCTGATTATACGCTATCATTTCTTTTGGGGGGATTGTTGTGCATCGGTTTATTTTTCGCAAATCAATTGGTTTATCGCTTGTTTTGGCGATGGGGATTTCCGTGCTGACTGGATGTGAATCCTCGCCGTCTTCCTCCGCGCCGGTATCCTCCGATCATCCCGTCACCTCAACCACGCTACCCGACGACAAGACACCAAAGCCGGATGCTGTTCGCCCGGGAAACGATTGGACACTCGTGAAACAAGCGGCAATTCCCAATGTGGATAACATAGAATACGGGATTTACCTTGCATTCGACGATGCCTATCTTCTGTCTCGTTCTACCCGAAAAAGCCTTAGCTACTATATGTATCGTCCGGGGAAAGACAAAAAGCCGCAATTTATTGCGGAGCATCCTTCTTTGAGTTATTCTTCCGGTTCTTTGGTACTGCTCAACCAAAACGAACTGTGGTTTTCACAGGAAAACACCGACGAGGAAGAAAACCTGCTGACCACATACAAGCTGGATATTCGGAAGAAGGACATCACCAAAGTGAAAACGCAGACCTGCTTCCCACCGTTTCGGTATTATTCCAAAATAGATGAAAACCGATTTTTGGCGTTCGGTCCGGAAAAAATGGAGGAAGCACCCGATGATCCCAACGCATATCGATATCATCTAAGCATGTGGGATGCCAAAAGCATGACCGAAACACCGCTTTTGATTACATCCGCCTGTCACGAGGATGGGACCGGCATGATCTCCGTCTATTACGCGGAGGGGCAAATCTACACCTTGCAATGGGATGCCACTCCCGAGCAAGAGCACAGCCAATACTATGTGCGTATTTATGATCTTGACGGCACTCTAGCAAAAGAACTGCCATTGCCGGATTTGTCGGAATTTCAAAAGCAACACAACGCCCTTTCAGATATTTATGTGCGGGGCGACATGATCTTGCTCTCCACACTGTCTTCGCTTGGGACACTGGCCTATCAGATGATGCCGGATGACACTTTGCAGCCGCTTGACCTGTCCTCGCTGGAAGGCGGATCATGGTTGGTGATGGAATGCGAAACCACAGCCTATTCCCCCGATAAGGCACTGTATTTGTATAATTACGATATCAATTACCATACTTCGGAAGTCACCAGACGAACCGTATTGGCGTATAACGCGGACGATCACACGTTTATCCGCCATGAACTCGTCGGCGATGATAAGGATGAATACTATCTTACTTCCTGCATCGACGATCGCGACCGCTTTGTATTCTTTTCCAGCGCCGCTTCGGCGGATACGGATAAAAAACCGCTGTATGTATATCAGGTAGAAACCGATGCTTTGGGTTAATTATAGGAGGGGATTCATGATGACAAATTCTCATCTCCTGTACGTTCGGTGTTTTGCCCTATTGTTTTGCTTTGCAGTATTCCTGTCCGGATGCAGTCAATCGAAGCAAGAGACATCCGCCGCTTCTTTGGGAATTAAACCGATTGCGTTTCCTCAACGCGGGGATGATATCACGATTGCCCGATATGAGGTCGCCTGTGACATCCAATCTCTTGATCGGCAAACGACGCCTTCTTCCGCCATGGTCAGTTATGATTCTGAGGGTCTGTCAGCGGAAAAATTGATGCGTCATTTGGACATTCCTGCCGATTCAGCCAAAACCATCAGCAAAGAACAAATCACCTATGCCAATGACCGCTTTCATCTGGATGTGTTTCAAAACGGGAACTTCGGTCTGTTTTCAAACACGGACGAGGAGAGTGTGCGGGAGATGACGCTTTCTGATGAGGAATGCTTGGAAATCGCCGAAAAGTTTTTGTCCGAAAACGACTTGCTGTGCGAGGATTTGGCGGCAGATCGGGAATTGGGGCAAGATAAAGCGGTTGACAGCAACGGCACCATCCTCATCGGCAAGGTCGTGTATTACCACCCGAAAACGGCACTCGGCAACGTGCAGTTGGGAAATTCCCGGGTGGCTGTGCATATTGCAGCCGACGGTCATGTGTCGCAGCTTATTTATAGTCACTTGCATTACAAAAAAGAGGCGCAGCTTCCGCTGAGAGATGCAGAAGAAGCCTGCCGGATGATTACGAATATCAGCGATCCCTCCTCGGTATATTTGGAGGTTTCGGAAAACACCGGAAAGCAACTGAATGTCACCAAGGTGCAAGTGGTCTATTATGAAAATGTGACGGCGGATGTGCCCAGCCGTCAACCCGTCTATCTGTTTGAAGGCGGAGAGGGTGACGAGAAGTTTGCGATCGCTTTGCCCGCCCTGAAAATGGATTGACCGTTGCAGCCGCATCCGTTTGCCGAGATCGTGTGTCGTTTCAGCCCCGTCCGCTTCCGAAAAGCGGACGGGGTTTTGCTTTCTGCATAGGACACGCCCCCGTCACATACACATAGACAACAGGACAACACTATGCGGAGGGATGCATGTGACAGGACTCACAACCGCCGAAGCCGCCGCTTCCCGCGAAAAGCACGGCAGCAACGAACTCAGTCACCGTCGGCGAACCGGCTTTTTTCGGCAATTTCTGAGCAATTTCGGCGATCCGATCATCAAGGTACTGCTGGCAGCGCTGGCGATCAACCTGATTTTTATGTTCCACCACTTCGATTGGTACGAATCCGCCGGCATCGCCGTGGCGGTGTTTTTGGCCACCTTTGTGTCCACCCTGTCCGAACA
>CAJKXG010000202.1 GCA_905203795.1 uncultured Oscillospiraceae bacterium
GGTTTTCGGCGGAAAATGATTCATTTTTTATAAGGAGCAGGGTCGTTGGTGCGTCCCAAAAGGTAATCGGTGGAGGTGTGATAATAGTCTGCCAGCGCCACAACAAAACGGGTGGGAATCTCCCGTTTGCCGGTTTCATAGTTGCTGTATACCCGCTGGTCGATGCCCAGTACGGCGGCGATTTCTTTTTGTACCAGATCCCGATCCTCTCGTAAATCTCGCAAACGTGGATAATACATGACGCTGTCACCTCTGTTCCACTATACCGTTAGGAAGGATAATGGGCTTAATTTTACCATCAAATAATAGTAAAATCAAGCATAAAGAAGCGGCGGCGCACATCAAAATTTCCCGTTGGCAGTTGACGATGCCGCCAACTTGTGGTAGGCTTTTATTCAGCTTAGCATAAAGGGGAAAACGGGAATGAAACTCACGTTGCACGGGCGCACCTACGAAAAAGACGGGTGCCTGTATCTGTACTGGACAAACAGCGGCTTTTCCTGTCGCTTTCGCGGCACGGGCGTGTCGGCGGCGCTGACCACCACCAATGTGCATCCGCTGTATCGCGGCTATCTGAACGTCTACGTGGACGGCGCGTTTGCGCCCACCGCCACCGTCTGCGTGACGGACGACGGCGTGTACGCGCTGGCGGAAGGGCTGCCCGCGGGCGAACACACCCTCGTCGTGCGCAAACGCAGTGAATCCCACTGTGCCACGGTCGGCGTGTCGGAGCTGACGGTCGCAGACGGCGAATGGCTGTCGCCGCCGCCCGCGCCGACGCGCACCATCGAATTTGTCGGCGACTCGATCACCTCCGGCTTCGGCAATATGGTGTCGGACGGCAGCGGCGATTTCACCACTGCCACCGAGGACGGCACCATGACCTACGCCGTGCTGACGGCGAAAGCACTGGGTGCGGAAGCGCAGATCGTGTCGCGTAGCGGCATTCGATTTGTGTACAGCCACCCGGGTCTGGACAAGGTGGACTCGTGGGTGCAGCACTATGAAAACACCGCCACCCTGCCGGAACAGCCGTGGGGCGGGTGCGCGGATAAATGGGATTTCGCCGCGCACAAAAGCGATGTGGTGGTGATCAATCTCGGCACCAACGACAACGGTGCGACGGTGGACGGCAAGCGCATCCCCGACGCGGAATTGACCAAAGACGCGCTCGTCTTGCTGCGGCTGGGGCGCCGCTGCAATCCCGACGCGCTGATCGTGTGGATTTACGGCATCATGGGCAGCAGCCGTACGGCGGCGCTGAAAGCAGCGGTGGAACAGTTCGGCGATCCCCGCGCGGTGTATTTCGGTCTGGCGAACGAACAGCAGGTGACAGAAGGGCTGGGCACTGCCAACCATCCCGCCATCCAGACACATATCAACCGCAGTATGGATCTGGCGGCGTTTATCGCCGAGAAAACCAGCTGGACAGCGGATTTCGGCGTGACGATGCAGGCACAGTTGCAGCTTACCGGTGCGCATGAGCTGAGCGGCTATACGGCGGATTCCGCCGATGCGCTGCGGACGGCGCTGGCAGACGGTGCGGCACTGCGTACTACTGTCAACGGCGACTGGGCGGCGGCGATCGCGCGGATACAGGACGCGTATAACGCACTGGTGTCGCCGGCGGACAGAAACGCAGAGTACATCGTCATTGACGATTGCGATGAGGCATCCGGCTGGAATATTGCCCCCACGGGCGGCGCGGACGCCGCCGACCGCAAGCAGGGCGCGGGCTGTCTCACGGCAACGGGCGAGGGCGACGCACCCGTGACGATCTTTACGGCGCGGGCACTGCATTTGCCGCTCCCCGCCGATTGGGAAGATTGGTATCTGGAATGCTGGCTGTATGTGGACAATGTGGAAGCGGCGACCCGCGGCGGGGGCATCGAACTGTCGCAGGGGATTGATGTGGGATCTGGCGACGCTGGGACTGCGCGTGGGCTGGAACAAGCTGCGTCTGCGCATGGGCGGCGGACAGGGCGGCAATCGCGCACAGTTCCGCACACTGGAAAATATCCGCGTGTTTGCGGTCAATAAGACGCAGACGCTCACGATGAAGGTGGACGACATCGTGTTGGCACGCGGGAAAGCCGCCGCGAACACCGACGAATGGCGGGAACTGCTCGCGCGGGCGAAAGCCGCGCCCGATACGGCGGCGTTGCGGCAGGCGGTGGCGGACGCGGAAGCCGCCGTCACACAGCGCGATGTGGATGTGACTGCCGCCGCGCTGAAAGCATTGCTGGAAGAATAACGGGATGAAACACGCCCCTGCCGTCTCCGAAAAGACGCGGCGGGGGCGTTCCATATGAGATGATTTTTCATATTTTGTCCATCAAACGGCAATCGACATTCGGATGAGAGCTTGTTATGGCAGTTGCAAAATCGGTGAAAAAGGTGTATAGTAAACCCATATATAACCATCACATGCGCCCGTTTGCGGCAGCGGGCGCAGAGGAAAGGACAGGGTGCGCATGAACATTTGGCACGACATTTCTCCGGAGCGGATCAAACCCGACAATTTCACGGCGGTGATCGAGATCCCCAAAGGCGGCAAAAGCAAGTACGAAATGGACAAGGAAACCGGTATGCTGCGGCTGGACCGTGTGCTGTACACCGCGACGCATTATCCCGCCAACTACGGCTTCATTCCGCGCACCTTCTGCGATGACGGCGACCCGCTGGACGTGCTGGTGCTGTGTCAGGAGGCGCTTGTGCCGCTCACATTGGTACAGTGTTTTCCCATCGGCGTGATCAAGATGGTGGACGAGGAATCCATCGACGAAAAGGTGATCGCCGTGCCGTTCCGCGACCCGTCTTTGTCCTGCTATCGGGATATTCAGGCGCTGCCTGCGCACACTTTTGATGAGATTCAGCATTTCTTCACGGTGTATAAATCACTGGAGGGCAAAAAAACCGTGGTCAAGGAAGTGCTGGGGCATGAACAGGCGCTGATCGTCATTCAGCATGCGCTGGCGGAATACGACCGCTTGTACGGGGAGGCGGCACAATGAATCCGATTGATTACGCGGCGCTCGGTGCGCGGCTGGCGGCACATTCGTGCGAGGAGTTTCCCGCGCTGGCGCTGTCCTCGCTGGATGCGGCGCATACGGCGCTGGTCATCGTGGACAT
>CAJKXG010000203.1 GCA_905203795.1 uncultured Oscillospiraceae bacterium
CTGTTTGAAAAGGATCAGTTGATGACCGACAGCGGCACGTTCGGCGGCGGCGGCGTGTACAACGTGTTTGACGACGCGGCGTGCGACACCTACTGGAATCAGTTGAACAACGGCATCTTCCAGCACGGCTTTGACGCGTGGTGGTGCGACGCGAGCGAACCGTTTGAGTCGGCTTACGGCGGCTATATCGAAGCGGACGAAACAAAAGATGAAGCCCTGCGCGTATACAAAAAATGGTTTGACAGCCGCCGCATCAATGAATATTCGCTGCTGCACAGCCGCAACGTATACGAGCATCAGCGCGGCGTGACACGTGACAAGCGCGTGGTCAACCTGACGCGTTCGGGTTATGCGGGACAGCAGCGGTACGGCACCATCGTGTGGAGCGGCGACATCGAAGGCTCGTTCCACGAGATGAAAAAGCAGATCACCGAAGGACTCAACTTCTGCGCGTCGGGACTGCCGTATTGGTCGCTGGACATCGGCGGCTTCTGGAGCGTAAAGGGAGACGCCCGCTTCAACACCGCGAGCGATTACCACAGCAATCAAGACCCCGGCTACCGCGAACTGTACACCCGTTGGATTCAGTACGGCTGCTTCCTGCCGGTGTTCCGTTCGCACGGCACCAATTTCCCGCGGGAAATCTGGTGTTTCGGCGACGAGGGCGACATGTTCTATGAGAGCATCCGCAAATTTATCGAACTGCGCTATCGCCTGCTCCCCTACATCTATTCCACCGCATGGCAGGTGTCCCGCCACGGCGAAACGTTCATCCGCCTGCTGGCGTTCGATTTCCCGCAGGATGCGAAGGCACTGGCGCAGGATGAGACGTACCTGTTCGGGCGGTCGTTCCTCGTCAGTCCCGTGACCCGCCCGCAGTATTTTGAGGGCGCGGACATCCCGCTCGACACATCCAAAACCAAGGAAGTGTACCTCCCTGCCGGCGCGGACTGGTTCGACTTCTGGACGGAGCAGTGTTTCGAGGGCGGACATACGGTGACGGTGGACACCCCCATCGACTCGATGCCGCTGTTTGTGCGTGCAGGCAGCATTGTGCCGACGACGCAGGTCATGCAGTATGTGGACGAAGTGCCCGACGCGCCGTATACCATCACCGTCTACCCGGGCGCGGATGCGGACTTCACCATGTACGAGGACAGCGGCGACGGCTACAATTATGAGACGGGCGCATATGCGGAGTACGATCTCCATTGGGATAATACCGCCCGCACGCTGACGGTTTCCGACCGCCGCGGCAGCTTCCAAGGCATGGTCGCCGAGCGGACGCTGCATGTGCGCGTTGTCGGTGCGATCAACGAGCAGTCCGTCACCTACGACGGAAAAGCGACCGTTGTGTCCTTCTAATCCTTCAAATCTATAATATACGGCAAAAGCGGGCGTGAAAGACATTTCACGCCCGCTTTTAACATGCGGTCAGCAATTCGCGTATTGCGTTTCTGCGTAATACAGGGCATCGTGCTCGCGTCCGCATCTCATCTTTTCACTACAAAGCGCGGCGACCCTCTCAAGCCGGGTCGTTTGCCCGCCGCAAGGCGCGGACCTGCGGTCAGCAATTCGCGTATTCGGTTTCTGCGTAATACAAGGCATCGTGCTCGCGACCGCATCTCATCTTTTCACCGCCAAGCGCAGACCTGCGGTCAGCAATTCGCGTATTTGGTTTCTGCGTGATACAGGCATCGTGCTCGCGCCCGCATCTCATCTTTTCACCGCCAAGCGCGGCGACCCTCTCAAGCCGGGTCGTTTGCCCGCCGCAAGGCGTGGTTTTCCAGCCAGCGAAGTGCCGTATAGGCGTAGACCGCGCTGCCGTCGGCGAGCACACTTTCATCGAAGGTCACCATCGGATGATGCTGCGGATAACAGTACCCCCGTTCCGGCTGTCCCGCCGCCAACGCAAGCATGATCGACGGCACTTTCTGGCTCACATACGCAAAATCCTCCGACCCTGCCGTTTTGCTCCCGCCGCCCGTCGCGGGTAGCTCCGAAACCGACAACGCTTTGCCCTGCGGCAGCAACTCCTTGACATACTGCGCAACACAATCCGCCAAATCGGCGTCATTTACCAGCGTCGGGCAACCGCTCCCGAACGTCACCGACGCTTCCGCACGGAACGCCGCGGCGATTCCCCGGGAAATATCCGTCATGCGCGATTTAATCAATGTGCGCGTCTCCTCGTCAAACGTGCGCAGGCTGCCGCCCATCACCGCCGTGTCGGGGATCGCATTGGCGGCAGTCCCCGCATGCAGCGTGCCGATGGTCAGCACCGCGCGCTCGCCCATCGCCAGTTCGCGGGCATGAAGCTCCTGCAACCCGATCAGAATATGCGCCGCCGCGCTCAACGGATCGACGCCGGTGTTGGGCATCGAACCGTGGCAGCCCTGACCCTGCACCCGAATCTCAAAATAATCCGCCGCCGGTGCGCTGACGCCCGGCGCGGACACGAGTACCGTTCCCGCCGGAAACGGCATCCCCGCCATCACGTGAATCATCAGCGCGGCGTCCACCGACGGCGCTTCCAGCAACCCCGCCGCGATCATGTCGCGCGACCCTTCGAAGCTTTCCTCTGCCGGCTGAAACATCAGCTTGACCGTACCGACGATTTCGTCCTCGTGCGCCTTGAGCAGCCGCGCCGCACCGAGCAGCATCGCCGTGTGCATGTCGTGCCCGCACGCGTGCATATGCCCGTTGACCGCCGCGAACGGCACGTCCGCTTCTTCGCGGATGGGCAACGCATCCATGTCGGCGCGCAGCAAAAACACCTTTCCCGGCTGTTTGCCGCCCACCAGCGCCACCACACCGGCTTTGCCGCAATCGACGGGTTGCAATCCCATCGCCGTCAACTCGTCTTTGACGAATGCGATCGTCTGCTCCAGTTCAAATCCGACCTCGGCGTTCTGATGCAGCCGCCGCCGCGCCCGCAAAATCTCGTCACCCAGTTGCTTCGCTTCCCGAAGAAATGTTTCCGCTGCCATTTTTCACACGCTCCCGTAACAGTATTGTTGTGTTTAGTATAGCACAAAGTAAACACCAAATAAACACCAAAACGCATATTAGTTTGGAATACGGGTGCGGGAATCTGAACCCCGGTGCAGGTTCGATTCCCACCTTCCTCC
>CAJKXG010000204.1 GCA_905203795.1 uncultured Oscillospiraceae bacterium
GCCGATATCGCCAAGGTGTCGGATGTGTTGGTGATCATCGATTTCACCGGCAAAGACGAATTGACTGACGGAAACGGATAGAAGGGCGGGTCACGATGGATAACCTGCGAGACGAGCTGCCGAAAAGACCGGTGCAAAAGCGCTATCTGCCGTGGGTGACGTACGGTCTGCTGATCCTGCTGCTGCTCATAGCGCAAAACACGCCGCGCATGATCCCCGCGCTGTGGGGTGCGCGGCCGTTGCTGGCTGTGCCGGTGACGCTGTATATCGCCATGTACGCAGGGCCCGTCAGCGGCGCGGCGGCGGGCGTGGCGGCGGGATTGCTGTGGGATGTGTACGCCACCCGCCTGTTTGGGTTCAACGCGCTGATTTTGCTCGTGCTGGGCGTGGCGGCGGGGCTGCTGGTGCGGCTGCTGATCCGCAACAATCTCCTGTCGGCGCTGCTGCTGACGATCGGCGGCTTGCTGGTGCAGGGGCTGTGCGATTGGCTGTTCAACTATGTGCTGCCGATGCGGGCGGACGCGGTGTTCTGGCTGCTGCACGGCATCCTGCCCAATCTGGCGTATACGCTGGCGGTGTCGCCGATCGTGTACGGGCTGGTGCGGCTGGCGGCGTATTTTCTGAAAAAGCGGGAAGCGGTCTGACGACGATACGGGAGGTGACGGCGTGGAAGACAATAAAAACAACCACATCAGCAAGCGGCGGGCGCTGGCGCTGATCTGCGTCGTCGCCATTATTTTCGGCATCTACGCGGTGCGGCTGTTTCGCGTTCAGATCGTGGAGGGAGACTATTACGCGACGCTGGCGGACAACAAAAAGACGCTGACACTGCCGATCGAGGCGGCGCGCGGCGAGATCCTCGACAGCGCACTGCGTCCGCTGGCGGTCAACCGCACGACGTATGAGGTCATCATCGATTACAACTACTATCCGCGCGGCACGTCGGAGGAGCAGCGGGATAAACAGAACACCATGCTGCTGGCGCTGACCGCGCTGCTGCGGGACGCGGGCGAAAGCTGGAACGATACGCTGCCCATTTCGGGCACCGCGCCCTACACGTTTGACGAGGAACGCCCGCGCAGCGTGGAGGCGCTGAAAAAGAATCTGCGCATGGCGGAGTATGCCACCGCCGATAACTGCATGGCGGAGCTGATCAAGCAGTATCATCTCGAAGCGTACACGCCCGAGGAGCAGCGGACGCTGGCGGGCATTCAATATGAAATGGTGCTGCGCGAATTCGGATTTTTCACCCCGTTCACCTTTTCGGACGACGTCTCCAAGCTGACGACCTATGCCATCAACGAAAATAACGATCAATTCCCCGGCGTGGATGTGCAGACGACGGCGGTGCGGGAATATGTCAGCGGCACGACCGCGCCGCATTTGATCGGGCTGGTCGGACCGATGTACGCGGAGGACTACGCCGCGCTGAAAGATCAGGGCTATGCGCTGAACGATACGCTGGGCAAGAGCGGCGTGGAGAAGGCGTTTGAAAGCGAGTTGCGCGGCGAAGCCGGTTCGCGGACGCTGATCAAGGACGGCAGCGGCAACGTGTTGGAGGCGTATGAGAGTCAGGCGCCGGTGCCGGGTGACACGGTGGTGCTGACGCTGGACAGCGAGTTGCAGGATGCGGCGCAAAAGGCGATCGACGAAAAGATCCAAGAGCTGCGCGCGCGTCCCGCCACACGCGGGGGGAGTTTTTGGAATAACGGGCACGATGTGACCAGCGGCTCGGTCGTGGTGCTGGATGTCAAGACGGGCGGCGTGCTGGCGTGCGCCACCTGGCCGGTGTACGATCTGTCCACCTATATGGCAGAGTACGAAACGCTGAGAAACGATCCCGATAAACCGCTGTTTAACCGCGCGCTGGACGGTGCGTTCGCCATCGGCTCGACGATGAAGCCGGGCATGGCGCTGGCGGCGCTGACGGAGGGCGTGATCACACCCTCCACCACCATCCCCTGCCACCGCACCTACAATTATTTCTCCTCCTCCGGCCTGACACTGCACTGTCTGGGTTCGCACGGCAGCATCAACGCAGCGACGGCGATTACCAAATCCTGCAACATATTTTTCTATGAAGTCGGGCGGCTGCTCGGCATCGAAAAGATGAATGCCTATTGCACGCTGTACGGCATGGGGCAGAAAACCGGCATCGAGATCGGCGAATCGGCGGGTGTGCTGGCGGGACCGGCGCACAGTGCAGCCGTCGGTTCGGTGTGGACGCCGGCGGGCACGGTGCTGGCGGCGATCGGGCAGTCGGATAACATGATCACGCCCATTCAGCTCGCCGCCTATGCGATGACCATCGCGAACGACGGCGTGCGGTACAAGACGCATTTGTTGCAGGCGTTGCGCAGCTATGACGGCGCGACCACCACCGCGTATGAACCGGAGGTCGCCGCCACGGTGGAGTGGTCGCAAGCGGCGATCGACGCGGTGCGGCAGGGCATGATCGGCGTGGGCAAGCCGGGCGGCACAGCGTCTGCGTTTGCTTCTGCGTCGTACACGATCGCGTGTAAGACCGGCACGGCGCAGGTGAGCAACAATCGCTCGGATCACGGCGCGTTCATCGGCTATGCGCCGGTAGACGATCCGCAGGTCGCTATTGCGGTGCTGATGGAAAACGGTACTTCCAGCTCGTCCTCGGCGGTGGCGAAAAAGGTGCTGGATTTCTATTTTGCCGCGCAAACGGGCAGCGACACCCTCACGCCGGAGGGCGAATTGCTCCCCTGACGTAAAAAAATTCCAAAAAACAGTTTACTACTTCGATTTGGTATGATATACTAAAATCTGTATGGAAGCCGATAGGATTTTCGTGCTTCCTTAAAGGAGGCGGGCGGTATGGGCAGTATCACGGTGGTGACTTCGGGAAAAGGCGGCGCCGGAAAGTCCACGGTGACAGCCGGACTGGGCTGCGCGCTTGCCGCCCGCGGGCAGCGGGTACTGCTGGTGGACGGCGACGCGGGGCTGCGCAGTTTGGACTTGATGCTCGGCATCGGCGACGAAGCGGTGTACGATCTGTCGGATATTTTTGCCGGACGCTGCGCCCCTGCTCATGCCATTTATCCGTCGCCGGTGTGCGAAGGCGTCTCGGTTGTTCCCGCACCG
>CAJKXG010000205.1 GCA_905203795.1 uncultured Oscillospiraceae bacterium
CCGCCGCGCCCGCTTTCGCCATGTCGGCAAACAGCGCATACGCGTCGTCAAACGACAGATCGCCGAGCGGCACCAGCAGCTTGCCGCTCGGTCCGATATCCATGGCGACATACGCGTCGTCGCGCCCGCTTTCGGCGATCGCTTCGCGCGCACAGCGGACGCCGCCGCCTACGATATCCGCGACGGTGTAGGGGGTGTCGCGCAGCTTGAGCGCGTGCGCGCCGAAGGTGTTGGCGGTGAGAATATGACAGCCCGCGTCCAGATAGGCGCGATGAATGCCGCGAACGACTTCGGGACGTTCGATGTTCCAGCTTTCGGGCAGTACGCCGCCCGGCAGTCCCGCCTGTTGCAGCATCGTGCCCATCGCGCCGTCCGTAAACAGCAGCTCCCGCCCCAGTTTATCGCGCAAAGACATGGTGTTACCCCTTTCTGAACGGACAGTCCGCCTTGTCGCAGGCGGCACAGTGATGTGTGTGGCAGCGGGAAGCGTCGGCGGTGATGCCGATGATCGCCGTCACCGATTTGGTGGGGACGAGCATACAGCCGTCGGTCAGCGTCAGCGACAGGCGCTTGGCGGCTTCCAGCAAGTCGAGCAGCGGCTGCTGGAAGGACAGCGGAAAATCGCTGTAGCCGGGGCTGAACCGCGGACGCAGATATTTTCCCTCCCGCCGCAGATCCGCCGCGAGCGCGTCCTGCACCTCGTCGCAGTATGCCTCCAGCATGGCGGCGGCGGACGCTTGCAGGATGACGGCGCGGCTCATATCCAGCCGTCCCCCCCGCCGGATCAGCCGATCGGCGGTCGCGCCCAGCGTGGCGGCAAACAAAAAGCCCTCGTCACAGCCGCGCAAATGTTGACACAGCTTGGCACTTTCCACCCGCAGACCGCCGACCGTCACGGCGGTATCCGTCACGGTCAGCGGCAGACGGCGCAGAATATGGTGCGGCTCGGCGGCAGACAGCGCCGTGAGGCTGTCCTCCACCAGCCGGATCACGTCGTCGTCCGGCGTATGCCCGCGATAGCCGAGATAGCGATAGACTTCGCTGCGCGGGATGTTCATACCGTCTCCCGTCCCAGCACGGCGGACAGATTGGCGGTGATGGCGGCGGCGATGTCCGGCTTGTTCATCGTGTAAATGTGAATGCCGCGCACGCCGTTCGCCACCAGATCGGCGATCTGCTCGGTGGCGTAGGCGATGCCTGCCTGTTTCATGGCGGCGGGGTCGTCGCCGAATTTGTCCAGAATCATGCGGAAGCGATGCGGCAGCGTCGTGCCGGAGAGCGAGCAGATGCGCTGCATCTGTTTTTTGTTGGTCACCGGCATCACGCCCGCGATGACGGGGACGTCGATGCCCTTGGCGAGAATGCGGTAGAGGAAGCTGTACAGCACGCTGTTGTCGAAAAACATCTGCGTGGTGAGGAATTCACAGCCGCTGTCCACCTTTTGCTTGAGATGCTCGATGTCCAGATGCTGGCTGTCGCATTCGACATGTCCCTCGGGATAACATGCGCCGCCGATGCAAAAATCGCCGTGCGTGCGTATCTCCTCCACCAATTGATACGCGTAGCGGTAATCGGTCGGCAGATTGGCGCCGTCGGCGGGCATGTCGCCGCGCAGCGCCAGTATGTTTTCGATGCCGCTTTCCCGCAGGGCGGCCAGCGCCGACGCCACTTCTTCGCGCGTGGAGGACACGCAGGACAGGTGCGCCAGTGCGGTCACGCCCATGTGCTGGATATCCTGCGCGATGTGGACGGTGTGATGCGAGGTGCCGCCGCCCGCGCCGTAGGTGACGCTCATGAAATCGGGCGCGAGTGCCGCGATTTTGCTGACCGCGCGGCGGATCTGCAGCTCCGTCTCGTTATCCGCGGTGTTTTTCGGCGGGAACACTTCAAAAGAAAGGGAAGGGCGGTCGCCCTTTAACAGTTCGGCAATACGCATATGGCTATCATCCTTCGTAGTAGTATCGTAATTAAATAGAAAAATCAATTGCGGCTTTTTCGCGCTGCCAATCCAGCAGGTCCTGCAGCGTGATGCTGTCCACCACGCCGTCGATAGCCTCTTTCATACGCCGCCAGACCTCGATGGTCACGCAACTGTCCATGTGATCGCAGCCGCCGTTTTCCACACAGTCCACCGGCGCCAGACTGCCTTCCATCAGGCGCAGGATCATGCCGACCGTGTACGCCTTCGGCGGATGCGCCAGCCGATAGCCGCCCTGCGCACCGCGCACGCTGAGCACATAACCGGCGCGGCTGAGCGGGGTGGCGATCTGTTCCAGATATTTGTCCGAAATCTGCTGGCGGGAGGCGATCTCCTTGAGCGGCACATAGGTGTTGCCGCCGTAAACGGCGAGGTCCAGCATCAACCGCAGGGCATACCGCCCTTTGGTGGAAATTTTCATATCGGATGACGCTCCTTTCCGCAGGTGAATTCCTACTTTGCCACTATAGTTTACCGGTATTTTACCATATTTCAGACATATCGGCAAGAGCAAAATCGAAAAAAATGTGTGACATCCGGCGCGGAATATAGGGAAATTGCTTGATGTCTCTTGACAAATCAAGGGGAGACAGCATATACTGTTAAATAGAAAAATTGTGAGATATGGGTTTCATCTTGCAAAGAGAAAGGATGATCCATGTGAAAATGGCAAAACGATGGCTGGCAGCCGGCTTGTCGCTCGTGATGCTGGCGGGCGCGACGCCTGTCATGATGTCCTCGGCGGCACGCATGACCGGCGATGTGGACGGCAGCGGCGTTGTCGATTCGAGCGATGCGCGTATGGTGCTGCAACAGGCGGTGAACAAGCTCCAATTGGACGCCGACGCGGCGAAAGCGGCGGATGTGGACGCCAACGACGTCATTGATTCCTCCGACGCGCGGTATAACCTGCAATTTGCCGTCAACAAGCTGCCGGTGCTGCCGGCGGATGACCAGCGCGGCGGTCTGCCGCTGGTCATGCAGTCGGAAACCTACAGCGCGTCGAGCGGCGTGAAGGTGCTGGCGGGCGGATCGGACGGCACGGTGGTCGGCTCGTTCAAAAAGGGCGGTTATCTGCAATACAGCAACATC
>CAJKXG010000206.1 GCA_905203795.1 uncultured Oscillospiraceae bacterium
AGGTACAGCGGGCAGCGAAGCACCGCCGCCAGTTCCCGCGCCGCCCCCGCGCCCGCGAGAAAACAGGGCATATACGACCCCTCCGCCCGCCGCGGGCGGTCGGACGCCGCCACACAGGCGATGTCGTCGGGACAATCCCTGCGCAATTGTTCCAGCAGCTCCGGCAGTTGGCGCACGTGATGAAACAGCGCGTCACTCTGCCGCAGACCCAGCGTTCCTTCTTTCACCGGCAGCAGCCGCTTGACCTGCCGCACCTCACCGTCGGCGGTATACATCGCCGCAGAGGTGGTGTAGTTGCTGGTGTCGAAGCCCAAACACGCGCCGCTCATTGCCGCGCGATTCCGCCGAGAACGCCGTTGATAAACGACGCGTCCTCTTCACCGCCGTAGGTTTTCGCCAGTTCCACCGCTTCGTTGATGGATACGCTGACCGGAATGTCGTCCTCATAGCGCATCTCATACAGCGCCAGCCGCATCACCGACAGCGCCACGCGCGACATGCGCGATTTGCTCCATTTATAGGACGCGGCGTCCAGCACCTCGTCCAATTCCTCCAGATGCGCTTCCGCACCCTTCGCCAGCCGACACGCAAAATCGTCCGCCGCCTCGTCCCGTGCGTCCGCCGCGTTTTGCAGCAAATCCTCCACGCTCTCGTCGGTAAACGTCTTTTCAAACAGCAATATGAACGCCAGCTCGCGCGATTCATGTCTCGTCATGGTTATGACCGTTCCTTTCGTGGGAATTGTGCCGGTTTCGGCAAAGCCAATCGGCGGGACGACCCGCCGGGCACAAAACCGAACGCTTGAAAGAGGTATCCTTCAAGCATCATTTCTCAATGTACGTCGTCGTTCATTACAAAATACAGCCCTCCGCGACCGATGCAGAGGGCTGTCTCGGAGGCGCGTATCCGGTTCTCAAGATGCAAAAAATGCTAGTCTTTCGGCTCGTCAAATACGATGCCCTCGACATGCACGTTCACTTTCGTGACCGGCTTGCCCGTCATCGACTGCACTGCCACTTTCACGCTGCGCTGCACCCCGCCACATCGGGGATGCGCGCACCGGCGCACAGATCGAGGTACACATCCAGCACCATGGTGTTGTCCGTATTGGTCACGCGGACAGGTTTGCCGGCGGCCGCGCCGATAAAGCCTTGGATGTCCGCCGTGCGCGCTGCCATGCGCGCCACACCGGCCACCTCCAGCGCGGCGGAACGCGCGATGGTCGCGATGACTTCCTCTGAAATGATGCAGCTGCCCTCGGCTGTCTTGAAATTTTTATCCTCCAAAGCAGAGAACCTCCTTTTGACCGCCGAAATGGGCGATCATATTTTCTGAATACAAAACAATAGAAGTAAATCCGAACGGGATTTACTTCTATTATACCACAAAATATGGGCGGAGCAACCTTTTTTTATGATTTTGCGGTGATGATTTTGATATTTTCCGCCTTCACCTCCGATTGTGCGGTCACGATCTCGGTGATTTGCAGCGTTTCCTGCGGCTTCAGCCCTTCGGATTGCACCACCACATGGCAGTTTGCCTCCTCGATGTACACCACGCAGTCGGCAAACCCTTTGGCTTTGATCAAACTCTCGATCGCATCCTCCTGCTCCACCGCCTTGGCCGCCGCCTCCAGTTTTTTCGTCGCTTCCGCCTTCTGCGCGTCGGTCGCCTTGACATTGTTCAGCGTGTCCTGCAACAGCTCCAGCGCTTCCTGCCGTGCGCTGCTGCGGCTGGCGCGCGCCTGCGCAAAATACCCGCTCGGCGCGGCGGTCGTGGTGGAGGTCGGACCGTTCACAAATTGAGAATCGCCCAGATTGCCGCGTGTGGTCGTGGTGGACGCGGCGGTGTCGCCGGACGATTTGCCGCCCGCCGCGACGGATGGATTCTCCGATGCGAAATAGTAGTTGAGATATACCGCCAACCCCAGCGCCAATGTCAGCGCGGCGATCAGCACCTGTTTTTTGCCCAAAAACTTCTTCATATAAACCCCTGACCTTTCCTGAATTGTGTATAGAATCATGCCGCCGGGATCACGCAGACCCGCTTAGAGGTGATGTTCAGCACCGTCGTCACCGCCTCGGTCACCCGCTGCTGCACCTCCGGCTGTTGTCCGCCGCCGCACACGACCATCACCCCCTTGACCGTCGGCTGCACCTCCGTCACCAGCAGTCCCCCGCGTCCGTCGCCGGTGTCCACGAGGATCACCGACTGCTCGCTGTCGTCCTTCTGCGACAGACGGGAGGAGCCGTTTGCGCTGTTTTCCTCGTAGTTGCTGCCGCTTTTCTGCTCGCTGGCATACCGGTATTCCACCCCGTTTTCCAGCGTCACCATCACGCGGCAGCCGTTCACGCCCTCGATACCGCTCACGATCTCCGCGAGCCGCGTTTCCAGTTGTTTCGCGTATTCCTCCGCCGTCACAGAGGCGGCGGTCGGCGCTTCGGTCGTTTGCGGTTTCTCCGGCAGCAGCTCGGACAGCAGGATCAGTCCCATGGCGACCGCCCCGACCGCGATCAGCAGCTTTTGTCCCCGTCCCCCCTTTGCCCACGTTTTCAGCCGTGCGAACCATCCGTCCGTCATGCGCCGTCCTCTCCTTCCACCTGTATCGTCACATCCGTTTCCAGCCGCCGATTCAGCACCTGCCGGATAGCCACGCGGTTGACCGCCTGTTGTTTGTCCAGCAACACGGTGATGTCGGTAATATATATGCCGCCGTTTTCGTCGGTATCCATCGTCGCGGTCACTTTTTTTGCCGACAGCCCGTATGCCGCCAGCGCGGCGTCGCACGTTTCCTGCAACGCCGTCTGCATCTGCTGCTCCAGCTGCGCCCGCACCCGTTCCTGCAACAACTCGGACGCGGTGGAATCCGGCAGCATCGCCAGATCGGGCAGCGACAGCCGATAAAGCGACAACAGCGGCGACAGCATACAACACAGAAAAAACGCCGCCATCGTCAGTTGAAACAGCCGCCCCAGCCCGTTTTTCGGCGTCAGCAGGCGCAGCGCCGCACACGCCAGCGCCGCCAGGCACACCGCCGCCGCCCATGCC
>CAJKXG010000207.1 GCA_905203795.1 uncultured Oscillospiraceae bacterium
TCGAACCTGTGACCCCCTGCTTGTAAGGCAGGTGCTCCCCCAGCTGAGCTATGCTCCCTTGTGCCGTCGCTGCCGTTGCCGCCAGCGACGGCTTATATCATACTATATTTGCGTGCCTTTGTCAACAGGTAAATCGCAAATTTTCCAAATTATTTTTGCCGTCCGTCGGTCTGCCGCGCGGCGATGTCCCGCAGCTCCCGCTCGCTGAACCGATACACCGCGTCGCAGAAGCTGCATGTCGCCTCGGCGTACCCGCTCTCGTCCGGCAGTGTCAGCAGATCCTCCGGCTTCATCGACGCAAACGCGCGTGCCACCCGTTCGCGCGAACAGGTGCAGCGGTACGCGGGCGCATACGTATCCATGATCTCCCACTCGAATCCCGCAAACAGCCGTTCGGCGATCTGTTCCACCGTCATACCGCGATCCAGCATAACCGTCATCGGCTCGATATCGGCAATATTCGCTTCCACACGGTCGATGACCGCCTCGGGGCAAAACGGCAGCAATTGCAGCAAAAACCCGCCCGCCGCCTTCACGGTCAAATCGGGGTTGACCAGCACACCCAGCGCGCACACCGTCGGCACCTGCTCGCTGACCGCGTAATAACTGGTGATGTCCTCCGCGATCTCGCCCGACACCAACGGCGTACAACCGACATACGGCTCTTTGCCGCCCGTGTCGCGCATCACATACAGCATGCCCTCCGTACCGACCGCACCGCTGACATCCAGCTTGCCGTTCGGCTTGAGCGGCAGCTCCACCACGGGATTGACCGCATAACCGCGCACGTTGCCGCTGCTGTCCGAGACCGCCGTCACCGCGCCGGTCGCACCGCCGCCGTCCAGCTTGAGCGTCACCGAATCGTCCGCGCCCTTGAGCATCACGCCCATCATCGACGCGGCGGTGAGCAACCGCCCCAACGCCGCCGTCACCACGGCGGAGGTGCTGTGGATGCGCTCCGCTTCTCCCACGATATCGGTCGAATCCAGTACCATCGCCACAACCGTGGCGTCTTTATCGATACAGCGAATCAATTTTCCCATAATATATCCTCATTCCTTGACATTTTCAGTAAATATTGCTATATTAAATCTATATGCAACGATAGGGGTGTGTGTTCCGTGAATTTTGACCGTTTGACTGCTTTTCTCGATTCCCGCTACACCGAGCGCAATGTGCCGCACGCCGGCTGCGTGGTGTACTACCGCCACCAACCCGTCTACAGCCACTACATGGGGCTGGCGGATGTGGACAAGGGCGAACCGTTCACCGACAAACACATCGTGACGCTGTATTCCGCAACGAAAATCTCGTTGGCGACAGCCGCCATGCAGTTGCTCGAAACGGGAGCGTTCGGGCTGGATGAGCCGATCGCGCGGTATCTGCCGGAATTTGCCGCCATGGTCGTGCGCGAAACAGACGCGGACGGCAAAGAGCATTTGCGTCCCGCCGCGTCCCCCATCCTCATCCGCCATCTGCTGTCCATGTCGGCAGGGCTGGATTATGACCGTTCCCCCGAACTGGATGCCGCGCGGCAGGCGGCAGACGGGCGCCCCACCACGGCCGAAGTCGTGCGGGCGATCGCGAAAAAGCCGCTTTGCTTCGATCCCGGCACGCATTTTCGCTACAGCTACTGTCTGGATGTGATCGGGCGGCTGATCGAGGTGGTATCGGGCGAATCGCTCGGCGATTATTTCCAAAAGCACCTGTTCGACCCGATCGGCATGACGGACACCACGTTCCACCCGAGCGAAGCGCAGCGGGCGCGCATGGCATATCAATATTTCGATTTTGATCACACCACCCGCACGTACCGCGACGCGCACAAACACCTCGTGGATATGGGGATGGGCGACCGATTTGAAAGCGGCGGCGGCGGACTGGTGTCCACCGTGCCGGACTATGCGCTACTGGCGGAAACGCTGTGCAATTTCGGGCTGGCGCCCTCCGGCGCGCGTATTCTGCGTCCCGAAAGCATCAATCTGATGCGGCAAAACCAGCTTTGTCCCGCCGCGCAACGCGATTTTGCCGCGTTTGGCGGTCCGAGCAAAGCGGGCTACAGCTATGGCCTGGGCGTGCGCACCATGTGCGACCGCGACTTCGCCAAAGCCGCCTGCCAAAACGGCGAGTTCGGCTGGGACGGCGCGCTCGGCTGCTATATGGTCGTCGATCCCGATGCGGAGATGGCGCTGTTCTATGCCCAACAGGCGGGCGGTGAAGCGTGGTGGGAATGGCATCCTGTCATGCGCGACCTCGTCTATGCGTGTTTAGCGGAATAACGGGATGCGAACCCGTGCGCACCCATCGGGTTTCGGCTGATACACAATGCCGAAAGCCATCACTTGTCGCAGGCGTACCGATCGGTGCGGTTGCGCGCGACCAATACCCAGCGCTCCTCGTCGTCGGCGGGGGGCGCTGTTGTCATGTCGCCGTACACCGCGAGCAGCTCGAAATCCGCACCCACCAGCAGCTTGCGCCACGTGGGCAGACTATAGGCGCGCTCGCGCACCGTTTCGCTGTATCGCTCGTACTGCCCGTCCGTGTCCTCGGCAAATATGTCGAGCAGCATCTCTACTTCACAGGTATGCGCGATCAAGCGGTTTTGCCACACGCACATCAGCCCGTCCTGCTCCAACACAAACGTGTTGTCGCCGAGCACGGTACGGTGCTTGTACGGCGTGTTGACATCGAAGATCAGCAGCCCGTCCGGCTTGACGAACAGCGACAGCCGCGCCAGCGCCGCCGCGAGATCGGCGGTGGAGAGCAGGTGGTTGAAGCTGTCCAGCGCACACACCGCGCCGTCCACCGTGCCGTACAGATCGAGTTCGCGCATATCCTGCTCGAGAAACAGCAGCCCCGCCGCCTCCGGCTTTTCGCGGGCGACGGCCAGCATGTCCGCCGACCCGTCCACACCGATCATGTCACAGCCGCGCTGGGCCAGCTCGACGGTAAGCGTCCCCGAACCGCACGCGAGATCGAGCAGGCTGTCGGTCGCGCAGCCGTGGCGG
>CAJKXG010000208.1 GCA_905203795.1 uncultured Oscillospiraceae bacterium
GAGACAAAGCATATTCCTTTGTCCGAGCGGACAAGGCGACCGTGCCCGGCATTGTAGTCGAGTACAACCGGCGCGGATATCGTGTAGACACATCGGATCAAAGCCTGTTATTGCTTGCCCCACCGGGCGCGCGCAAAACCAAAGGATATTATATCCCGAACATCAAGTATAACGCCGATGTCAACCGCAACACCGGCGGTAACGGCGCATCTTTGCTGATCGTGGACAGCAAGGGTGAAGAATTCGCCGCCACCGGCAAGGAACTGGAAAACAGCGGATACCGCGTCATTGTCATTGATTTGCGGTCGCCTACGAAATCGTATGGCTACAACCCGATGTGCAATGTCAATCACTACATCGATTTATCCGCCGCCGCAACAGACGAAAGTGAAAAGCTGCGATACCGAGCGCGGGCAGAACACGCCGCCAAGCAATTGTCGTCGTCTATCTGCCGCGCCGCAGCCACGTATTCCAACTCGGAAAGCGGTGAATTTTTCACCAATACATCCGAGGGACTTGTCACTTCCATGATCCTGCTGGTAAGCGAATACGGCGACACTGGTGAACGACACATCGTGTCTGTATTCCACTTGATTATCGAGCTGAACGGTTTGACCGGCAACAGCGGTAATAATGGATCGCTGCAACAAAAAAACCGATTAGCCGAACTGCTGGAACGCTTGCCGGACGGCGGCGGACGCATCCGCCTATTTTCAGGCGCAGCGGTCAGCGCGGACGTGCGCACCAGCATGAACGTCTTTTCGTCTGCGCTGTCAAAGCTGCTGGCGTTTCTCGACGCAGAAACCGAACAACTGCTCTGCGTCAAAAGAAATGCATTTACCTCGGAAGACCTTGTGAATACGCCGACAGCAATATTCTTGACTGTACCTGATGAGGATACCACCCGCCACTTTATTGCGTCCTTGTTTTTGCTGCAAACCATCGCCGAGCTGGTGTCCATGGCAAACAGCAGCGCGACGCTGAAATTGCCGCGATCCTTACTGATCTACTGGGATGAATTTGGCAATATGCCGCCCGTGAAAGACCTTGATGTGCGCTTTGCGGCAGCTCGATCCTGCGGCATTCGCATCATCCCGGCATTACAATCATTGGCGCAGCTTGAAAACAAGTATTCCCGCAACGCTGCGCGCGTGATCCGCGAAACATGCCAAATGACCATGTTTTCGTTTGTCGCACCGCTGGCATCCGATACCGCCAAAGCCTTGTCGGAAGCGCTCGGCAATTACACGGTGCAAAGCGGATCGATCTCACAAGGAGATAAACGCAGCACCAGTATACAAATGATGGGGCGGGCGCTGATGACACCGGACGAGATCATGGCTATACCGGCAGGGCAGTTCATCGTGCTGAAAGGCGGCGGCAAAACGGCGGGTGATTCCATTCCGCCCACCAAAACCAATTTGCCTGTCTATTTGGATGTATGGGAACTTCCCAAGGAGCGCGTAAACATCCCGCCGTTGAAGATCAGACCGATCGAAGTGTTGACGGAAGAAAAGCTGATCGCACGGCAGCGATGTGCAGCCGAACCCGAACAGCAGAGCCAAGAACAAGCAGAGGTGGTACGCGTACCACCCCAAACGCCGGAAACCGATGCGCCACAGGCAACATCAGCTAAACCGGCTGCTTCCCCGCGTGGATTCCGCCGAAAAGAGACGGCAGAATCCGCACATTGAAAAACGCTGAAAACCGGCGAAAACGAGAGTTTGACTTTCAAGCCCCTGACCACAAGATATTGTGGTTGGGGGATTCGCCGAACCGGCTGCCAAATCCGCCGTAAATTGCGCAAACGGCGGATTTTGCCGGTTGACTTTTTGGGGACGACCGAGCGGTATGTTACTAAACAAAATACAGATTACTTACACAGAGGAAAAGGAGAAACATCCATGTTTGATGAACGGCAGAAACTGCTCTTTTTGGTAGAGCAGCTTGCGGAAAAGTACAAATGGGAAATGATCGAGCTGAACACCGAGGACGGGACGATTACATTGCGAAAGCACGATCCGAATGTGATCTATTCGCCGGTTAAACAAATGGAATGTATCAAGAAGACAGAACAATGAATTGTCACGGCTATAAGCTGGGGCTTATTTTATTTTAGGAGGAATTGTCATGCTTAGTAAGCGACTACGCGGAACAGACCCGCATTTTTCAAGAACACAAAGAAAAGGGCGAAATGTTCGACGGCTCTACGGTACAGCAAGTGTTTGGGTATATGCTCGACCGTATCGTAAACGCCCCGACGACCATTCACAGAAATTCGAGCGTAATACTCATAATGCCCTTTGTTAGGCAGAAATTGAGAGAGGAGGAAAAGGCGAAATGAAGACAAACGAAGAACTCAAAAACACGCCGAATTTGCTTATAGCCCGCACCGCTCCCGACGGAGGGTGCGGAGAGATATTCCAACTCGGCAAGCGTTGGGCCTCGGTTATATGGAGCAATGGCGCAGGGTGGGAACACGTCAGCGTAGCACCCTATAACAGACGCATAGTGCCGTCGTGGGACGATATGTGCCGACTGAAAGATATGTTTTTCAGAGAGGACGAAACCGTCGTTCAGTACCACCCGGCAAAGAGCGAGTATGTAAACAACGTCCCGAATTGCCTACACCTTTGGCGACCGACGGAGGCAGAAATGCCGACACTGCCCGCGATTATGGTAGGCATAAAGAAAGGACAGTCCTCGGCAGAGGTTAAGAAAGCCATTGAGGAGGTGGGAGTATGAGCAAACAGGAAATGACGCTCGAAAGAGCTGCTGAAATCCTCGACCCGACGCACCGCGAACACTACGAGAGTATCGAGCCTGTAAACGAGGCTTGCGAAATCGGAAGAAAGGCTATCCAAAAGCAGATACCGCAATCGCCCGAATTTTGGGGCGACGGCTACGACGAAGACGGCAACCTCATATACGACAACGCCAAATGCCCGAACTGCGGTAACGACGACTTTGAGTACGGTATCAATAATTGGGGTTGTGCTTATTGCC
>CAJKXG010000209.1 GCA_905203795.1 uncultured Oscillospiraceae bacterium
TTGTCGCCGCTGCCACTGCAGCCCGCAAACAGCAGGCAAGAGAGCAGCAGCACGGCCGCAAGAGCTACTGAAATGAGTTTTTTCATGTTTCTGTTCCTCCTATAAATTTTATGTCAATGTAATGACATCCCAACCAAAACCGCCGTCAGCGGCGAAAACGGATTTTCCCGTCCTCCATGCTGTCGATCAGCGCCAGCGATTCCACCCGTACGCCCTCTTCCCGCAGCATGCGTCCGCCGGGCTGGAAGCCCTTTTCCACGGCGATCCCCGCGCCGACCAACGTCGCCCCCGCCTGTTTCACGATATCGCACAGCCCGCGTAGCGCACAGCCGTTGGCGAGAAAATCGTCGATCAGCAGTACGCGGTCGGACGGCGACAGAAACGCGCGGGAGACGCGAATCACGTAGTCGCGGTTGTGCGTGTAGGAATGGACGGGGGATGTGTACACATCCATGCCGAGATTGCTGGTGGCGGATTTTTTCGCAAACACGACGGGTACGCCGAACTGCTGTGCCGCCAGACAGGCGATGCCGATGCCGGATGCTTCGATCGTGAGAATTTTCGTCACGCCCTGATCGCCGAACAGACGGAAAAATTCGCGTCCCATTTCAGCAAAAAGGGCAATGTCCATCTGATGGTTCAGAAAACTGTCCACCTTCAGCACATTGCCTGCTTGTACGGTTCCGTCGGCGATGATCCGATCTTCGAGCAATTTCATCCCATTCCCCACCTTTCCCTCAAAATATGAGAAAAATATATCTCTATCATACAGCAAATCCACAGGGTTTGCAATTTGGCAAATTAACCGAAATTTCACGTGGAATTTGCCTTCTTTTTACCATTCTTGTCCGCTGTGTTTATCGGGTCTGCCAATACTTACGATCCAACCCGCGGTATTGCACCGCCTCCGCGATGTGAACGCTGTCGATGCAGTCGCTGCCGTCGAGATCGGCAATGGTACGCGCGACTTTGAGCAGCCGATCATAGGCGCGGGCAGACAGCCCCAGCCGGTCAAAGGCATTTTTCAGCAACGCCTGCGCGGCGTCGGTCATGGGACACAGTTTTTTGAGCAGTCCGCTGGGAATATGCGCATTGCACACCAGATGCGCCGTTTCGGGCGAGGAACGAAAACGCTGTAATTGCACGGCGCGGGCGGCGTTGACGCGCGCGCGGATGGAGGCGGAGGATTCCGCCGGTGTTTTGGAAGAAAGCTGTGAAAACTCCACCGGCGGGACTTCGATGTGCAGGTCGATGCGGTCGAGCAGCGGACCGCTGACGCGCGACAGATAATGCTGCGCCGCCGTCGCCGAGCAGGTACAGGAACGGGTCGGATGCCCGAAATACCCGCAGGGGCAGGGGTTCATCGCGGCAACCAGCATGAACGAGCAGGGGTAGGACAGCGAAGCGCTGACGCGGGAGATGGTGACGCGCCCGTCCTCCAGCGGCTGGCGCAGACATTCCATGGCCGTGCGCGAAAACTCCGGCAGCTCGTCCAGAAACAGCACGCCGTGATGCGCCAGCGAAACCTCGCCCGGGCGGGGAATGCTGCCGCCGCCCGCCAGTCCGGCGGGGGAGATGTTGTGATGCGGTGTGCGGAAGGGACGCGTGGTCAACAGCCCCACATTGCCGGGCAGTGTCCCCGCAATCGAGTGGATCTTGGTCGCCTCCAGCGCTTCCTCGCGCGTCATATCCGGCAAAATGGAAGGCAGTCGTTTGGCAAGCATGCTTTTGCCCGAGCCGGGCGGGCCGATCAGCAGGATGTTGTGTGCGCCTGCGGCGGCGATTTCCATCGCCCGCCGTGCCGCCTGTTGTCCCATCACATCGGCGAAATCCGGCATCTGATCGCGCGGCTGCAACAGTTCGTCGCGCATTTCCAGCGGTGCGATGGACGAAACGTCGGCAAAATGTTCCATGAGCTGCAAGACCGTGCGGACAGGGTAGACCTTCACGCCGTCCACGACCGCGCCCTCGGCGGCGTTGGCGGCGGGGATAAACACATGGCGGATGCCCTTGTCGCGCGCCGCCATCACCATTGGCAGCACGCCGTGCACGGGACGCAGTTCGCCTGTCAAGGACAGCTCGCCGAGAAACGCGCAGTCGTCCAGCGAGGCGGCCAGTTGTCCGCTGGCTTTGAGCAGGGCGAGCAACAGCGGCAGGTCGTAGACCGAGCCTTCCTTTTTCACATCGGCGGGCGCGAGATTGACGGTGATGCGGCTGACGGGGTAGGTGAAGCCGCAGTTTTTCAGCGCGGAACGCACGCGGTCCCGCGATTCCTTGACCGCCGCGCCGGGCAGCCCCACCACGTCGAAACCGGGCAGTCCGCCGGACAGATCCGCTTCCACTTCCACGAGAAAGCCGTCCACGCCGGACAGCCCCATACTGCGCAACCGTGCGAACATCGCACACCCTCCCGTCGATTCTTACTTCTTTTCACAGTGATGGTTGCAACCGCCATCACAGCGGTCACAGCCGCCGCAGCCGCTGCAACCGCCTTTTTTGCGGCGGCGAACCGCCAAAACGGCGCCGCCGATCACGGCAATGGCGGCAAATATGACAATCACAATATCAGCAGGCGTCATGTGCGGCTCCTTTTGCGGATCACGGCGACCGCCAGCTTGATTCCCTCCGACAACAGCAGCGGCAGCAGCGACAGGCAGACGACGGTGCGCCATGTCTCCGCCGTCATGGCGGACAGCAGCAGGATATGCCGCAGCGGCGGGCAGAGCAGCATCACGAGCAGCCACGCCAGCAAGCCGAGAAACAGCAGCGGCATAGCGGCGCTGTACGGCTGGATGCCAAGGATCAGACGGTCGGACTGCATGGACAGCGCCAGTAGCAGTTCGGACAACGCCAGTGTCGCAAACGCCGCCGTTTGTCCGCCGACCGAGAACGCGATCAGCGTCAGCGCGGTGATCAGCACGACCTGCACCAGCGCGGTCAGTCCTTGCCGTTTGGAAAACAGATGCGCCCGCGACGGACGCCGCATCGCGCCGCCTTTCGCGTT
>CAJKXG010000210.1 GCA_905203795.1 uncultured Oscillospiraceae bacterium
GAGCGCGGTCAGCGGGCGCATCACGGCGTTGTGCTCCAGATCGGATATGACGGCGTGCCCGCTGCTGCCGAGCGCGCCTTTGAGGGCGATGTTCAGCGCCATCGTGCAGTTGGCGGTGAATACCACGCGGGACGGGTCGGGCGCGTGAAACAGCGCCGCCGCCGTTTCCCGACAGCGATAGACCTCCGCCGCCGTCTCCAGACTCATGCGGTGCCCGCCGCGTCCGGGATTCGCGCCGAAGCGTTCCATCGCCTGCACCATGGCGTGCCGCACACAGGGCGGTTTCGGCCATGTGGTGGCGGCGTTGTCGAGATAGATCATGTTTGCACGCGAAACCGAATACCCGCCGATTGCAGCAACACCTGCGCCCGCTGTTGATCGCCCGTCACGGTCAGCGTATAGCCGCAGCCTGTCTCGCTGTCGCTGTCCCGCCCGATAAACGCGCGCACACCGCCGCGTTCCAGCACGGATTTGCCGCGCATGGCGTTGGTCACCGCTCCGACCGCATATACCAGTGTATCCAATTCGCTTCACCTCCTTTTGAGGGAACTCCCTCACGCTACACTATATGCGCAACGGGGCGGATCGGGGACGGGCGTTTTCGGCGGGACGTGCATAGACTGGCATGTACGGAAAAAAGTGTGTACAAGTGCATGAAAGCGCCGGAGACCGTCAACACTATGAGTACGATTTTCAGAAAGGGGAGACCGATATCATGCAGGTTCGGCGGGGAGATATTTATTATGCCGATCTCAGCCCGGTGGTGGGGGCGGAGCAGGGAGGGGTTCGTCCGGTGCTGATCGTGCAAAACGACGTGGGAAACCGCTTCAGCCCGACCGTCATCGCCGCGGCGATCACCAGCCAGAAGGATAAGGCACGGCTGCCCACCCACATTCAGGTGCAGTCCACCGACAGCGGTTTGGCGCGGGATTCCATCGTGCTGCTCGAACAGATCCGCACGATCGACAAGCGGCGGCTGAAGGAGCATATGGGGCGGCTGGACGACGGCTCCATGGGACGGGTGGACACGGCGCTGCAAATCAGCTTCGGGCTGACGGATCAGCCGAGAACATAGCGGATTTGCGACGCGCGGCGCATATTGTTCGGTGGTGCGGACAGACTAAACATGCCTCTCAAACGGGGCGGAAAGGATGATCATCATGGCGAATTTGACCGAAAGAGAACTCAGCCTGCTGGAGGACAGCCTGTCGGCGGAGCAACTGCTGATCAAGAAGTACCAGACCTATGCGGTGCTGTGCAGCGATCCGCAGCTCAAGGCGCAGTGTGACAAGATCGCGGGACAGCACCAGCAGCATTTTGACAAGCTGATGGGCTTTTTGAACTGAGGAGGCGGACGATATGACAAGCAACGGACAGATCCCGATGAAGGACAAGGAAATGATGCACGATTCCCTGAGCGCACAAAAGGAAATGACCGGCATCTACAACATCAGCGCCAACGAGTGTGCCACGCCGGCAATCCGCAACGCGATGCTGGGGATTCTCAACGAGGAGCACGCCATCCAAGCGGAGGTGTTCGACGCAATCCACCAGCGCGGCTGGTATCCCACCACGCCTGCGCCGGAACAGAAAGTGCAGAGCGCCCGCCAAAAATATCAAAGCAATTCGTAAGATTGCCGATCTTGACGCTCCATCATCTGCGCCCGCAACGGACGGATCGCCCGTTGCGGGCGCAGATTTCGACGGATTGCGAGAGGTACATATGCTATCATATTGGGCGAGTTTGCGTGCGATCCGACTTCTTTCACAGGGAACGCCACTTGAATTTGTATATTTTTACCATTAAGCGTTGAAATAAAATGAAAATATTATGTTAAAATACTGAAAAACACTTGCATTCCTATCGGAAATTTGTTACTATGTTTGCGAGAAGTCAATATGTGCCTGTCTGATACACGGCGTACGGCGGTATGGAACACGACAGTGAGCGATAGAAGTCCCTCGGAAAGGATTGGGTATTTTCATGCAACATGCCATGATGATAGAGAAACAAACGGTTTACCGCGACGTGTGGTTTCGTGCGTATGACTGGATGGGATGTCATACCACCGCGCGCGGCGGGCATATGTTTCGTGTGTGGGCGCCCCATGCCGAGGCGGTGTCGGTCGTCGGCGATTTCAACGAATGGGACGCCGCACGCCATCCGCTGACCCGCGGCGGGGACGGCATCTGGGAAGGCGAGATCGCGGGGCTTTCGGAGTACGACATTTATAAATATGCGATCACGGGGGACGACGGCACGGTGCACATGAAGGCCGACCCCTACGCCTATCATTTTGAGACGCGTCCGGGCACGGCGTCCAAGGTGTACGATCTGGACGGCTACGAGTGGCAGGACGCCGCATGGCAGGAGAAAAAGAAACGGGAGTCGATCTATGACCGCCCGATCAATATTTACGAGGTACACGCCGCGTCGTGGCGGCGGTATCCGGACGGCAGTCCGCTGTCCTATGAGAAGCTGGCGGATGAGCTGATCCCCTATGTGCTCGATATGGGCTACACCCATATCGAGATGCTGCCGATGATGGAATACCCCTACGACGGTTCGTGGGGGTATCAGGTCACGGGCTATTATGCCCCCACCTCGCGGTTCGGCACGCCGAAGGAGTTTATGCGGTTTATCGACCGCTGTCACGCGGCGGGCTTGGGCGTGATCCTCGACTGGGTGCCCGCGCATTTCCCGCGCGACGAGAGCGGGCTGTTTCGGTTCGACGGCGAACCCTGCTACGAGTACGCCGACCCGCGCAAGGGCGAGCATAAAGAGTGGGGTACCTGCGTATTCGATTACGGTCGCCCCGAAGTGCGCAATTTTCTGGTGTCCAATGCCATGTTTTGGCTGGATCGCTATCACGTGGACGGACTGCGGGTGGATGCGGTCGCGTCGATGCTGTATCTGGACTATAACCGTAAGGACGGCGAATGGATTCCCAACCGCAACGGCGGCAAAGAAAATCTCGAAGCAGTGGAATTTCTGCGCATTC
>CAJKXG010000211.1 GCA_905203795.1 uncultured Oscillospiraceae bacterium
CGCACGCGGCTGTAATAGCCCAGCCCTTCCCAGAGCTTGAGCAGCATATCCTCTTCGGCGTTTGCCAATGCTTCCACCGTCGGCAGCGCCTGCATGAACCGCTCATAATACGGGATCACCGCTTCGATGCGCGTCTGTTGCAGCATGATCTCCGACACCCACACCGCATACGGCGTGGGCTGCTGCCGCCACGGCAGCGGACGGCGCACCGTCTCAAACCAATCGAGCAGCTGCGGAACCGCCGTGCGCAGCCGTTCCAACCGCTCTTCCGTCAACCCGCTCATGGCTGTGTCGGCAGTCCCTGTCGCGCCCGCAGTTCGCGCTCCGCCTGCGGCAGACGCAGATATACCGGCAGCAACTCTTTTGCCGTCACCGTCTCCCCTGCCAGCACACGCGGCAACGCCGCCGCCGCCACGCCCGTCGCCTGCTGATACCGCAAATGCGGCGGCGCCAACCGCACATCGGGCAGCGTTTCACACATGGCGGCATAGCAAATTGCCGCGCCGTCCCCCATCAGCATCACCGGTCGCCCGTCGGCGGACAGCCGTGCCGTCAGTTCGGTGATGGTGATCGCTTCGTCGTCTGTAAAGCGATCGACCTTTTCACCGTCCGACAAAAACGTCGCCGTATACACCTGCCCGCAGCGCGCATCCATCGCGGCGCAAACAAGCCCTGTAAACCCGCTTCCCGCCGCATTTTGTGCGATAGCCTCCAGCGTGGATACCGCCACGCAGGGCGTGTTATTTGCAAAGGCCAATCCCTTCACAGCGGCAACGCCGATGCGCACGCCCGTAAACGAACCCGGACCGACGGCGACCGCCAGCGCGTCCATATCCGACAGCGACAGCGAGGCATGGCGCAGCATCCCCTCCACCATCGGCATCAGCGTCTGACTGTGGGTGAGGCGGACATTGACCAGCGCGGACGCCAAAATATCGCCGTCTGCCGTCACCGCGCAGGAAGCCGGTCCCGCCGATGTGTCGATTGCTAAAATTTTCATAAATATAGCCATTCCTTTCCAAGAAACTGCGCTGTTTTGGCCTCGCCAAAACCGGACGTTTGAAAGATCGCTCTTTCAAACGTCGTGCCCCTCTATCTCGATCGAACGCGTGGTGTCATCCACCCGCGTGAAACGCACGCGGATCGTGTCCGGCGGCAGCGCTTCCTCGATATTCTCGCTCCATTCCACCGCCAGCACCGCGCCCGCGTCCAGATACTCAAAAAAACCCGTGGCGTACAGATCGTCCCAGCCGGTGATGCGGTACATGTCGAAATGCACAAGCGGCGGATCGCCGCCGTAATCGTGCACCAACGCAAATGTCGGACTGGACACCTCCGCTTGCGGCGACAGCGCCCGCGCCATGCCGCGCACAAACGCGGTCTTGCCCATGCCGAGTCCGCCGAAAAACGCCACGACACAGCCCCCGTGCAGCGTGCGCGCCAGCGCTTCTCCCAGTTGTTCCGTTTCGGCAGCCGAACGGCTGATATGCGTTTGCATGAGCGGTTTCCTCCAAATCAAAAGCAGTCAGCAACAGTATATCATAAATTCATACAAAATTAAAGAGTGAATCTTGCATTACGGCTTAAAAACCTGTATACTAAAAATGTTATGGCTCGGAAAGGAGGAATGCCGTCTTGTGGAAGAAAGTCTCTTCGTTTTTTGTCCGCTTTTTTTGCGGAAACAATAAACTGCTGATTCTCGCCTGTGCGTTTGCTTCCACATACGGATGCGCGCTGGTCTATTCCGCCAACTACAGCGCGGGCGGCAGCATGAGCGGTTTTATCACCCAGCTTGGTGCGTCCGCTATCGGGCTGCTGCTGGCGCTGATCATGTCGCAGTTCGATTATGAGGATATCTGTTCCTTGTGGCCGGTCTATGCGGTCATCGCCTTGGTGCTGATGGTGCTGACCTTCACCCCGCTGGGGCTGAACGTCGCCGGCACGGACGACACCGCGTGGCTGGGCTTCCCGTTTGGCACGGACAACCCGCTCGTGACGATACAGCCTTCCGAATTTCTGAAAATCGTATTCATCATCACCTTTTCCAAGCATCTCGCCTATGTGCGGGAGCATGTCAGCCGCCCGCTCACCGTCGCCCTGCTGTGTCTGCACGGGCTTGCTCCCGCCGTATTGGTGTTTGCGCAGGGCGATGACGGCACGGCACTGGTGTTTTTGTGCATTTTCGTGTCGATGATGTTCGTCTCCGGTCTGAGCATCGTCTACTTCCTCATTGCAGGCGCGGGCATCGGGGCAATGGTGCCGCTGCTCTGGCAACATCTGGACGAACAGAAAACCGCCCGCATCCTTGCTTTAATCAATCCCGATGCGTATCTCGAAACCACGGGTTGGCAGCAGTATCACGGGCTGATCGCCATCGGCTCGGGGCAGTTGGATGGCGTGGGCTATTTGCAGGGCGGCAACGTGTCGCTGTATGCCCGTAACAACGATTTTGTATTCACCGTGGCGGCGGAGGAATTCGGCTTTATCGGTTCGCTCGCGCTGCTGGGCGTGATCGTCCTGATCTTGATCGCCATTCTGAAAAGCGCGCTTCGCGCCCGCGATCGGCTGGGCATGAACCTCTGTGTCGGCATGATGGCGCTGATCGCGTTTCAATCGATCATCAATCTCGGCATGAACGTGCGGCTGCTGCCCGTCATCGGCATCACACTGCCGTTTTTCAGCGCGGGCGGCACTTCCGCGCTGACACTGTACCTCGGCATCGGGCTGGTGCTCAGCGTCTGCTTTTCCAGCCGCTATCGTGTAAAGAACACGATTTTTGCCAAGCGATTGTGACAGAAAGGATGCCATGGCATCATCTCCGTATCCACAGGTCATTGCCTTGCGGATACGGAGATTTTATTATATATTCTGTGTTAATCTTGGGTTACAAACAGTTTAAACCTTGCCGCCATAGAGAAACCAATTGTAAAAAGCATGCAGGCGATCCCCGCTCAAATCGGAGAAGAATTTTACATTCAGCCGCTTTTGCGGGATAGAGTTTA
>CAJKXG010000212.1 GCA_905203795.1 uncultured Oscillospiraceae bacterium
ACCGCCGCCGCCTCGGCGATGCCGTCGGTGCTGCCGTCCATAAAGTCGCAGCCGCGCGCATACAGCACCGCGTCCTTGCCGATTTTTTCGACAAGACCGTCGTAGATCGTCACCATCTGGTCTTCCTCGGTGGTGCAGGTGTAGTCGCCGCCCTCCTGCGTTTTGGCAGCCGGACCGACCAAGGCAATCTTGCCGACGGATTTGGACAGCGGCAGAATGTCGTCCTCGTTTTTCAGCAGCACCATCGCTTCGCGGGCGGCCTTCAGCGCCACCCGACGGTGTGCGGGAATATCCCATTCGTCCACATCCGCCCATTGCAGCGGCGGATTCTCGTCGCGATCGAACAGACCCAGCTCAAATTTCACGCGCAGCACGTTGCGCACCATCGCGTCCACATCGTCCATGTCGATGAGTCCCTGTTCCAACGCCGCCGGAATCCCATCGCGGAACACCTCGCCCGTCGAACAGAGATCGACGCCGGCTTTCGCCATGATCGCCGCCGCCTCGGTTTTGTCCGCCGCCATCGTGTGCTTGGTGAACAAATGATCGGGCGCGCCCACGTCCGTCACCACATAGCCGTTGAAGCCCCATTCCTCCCGCAACAACTTGGTCAGCATGGCGTAGGAAGCGGAGCAGGGCACGCCGTCCACCACATGGTAGGCGCTCATGATCGATTTGACCTTGCTCTTTTTCACCGCGGCGCGGAACGGCGGAAAATGCACCTCGCGCATCGTCCGCTCGGAATACCCGACGATGTTGCTGTCCCGCCCGCCGAGCGGCGCGCCGTGGGCGGCAAAATGCTTCGGCGTGGCGGTCAGACCGAGACTCTGATACCCGTCGATCCACGCCAAGCCCATTTTTTCCACCAGATACGGATCTTCGCCGAAGGACTCCTCCACGCGCCCCCAGCGGGGATCGCGCGCCACATCCAGCACCGGCGTCCACGCCTGATAGGCGTTGGCGGCTTTGCTCTCCACACCGATCACCTCGGCGGTCTCCCGCACCATATCGGTGTCCCATGTCGCCGCCATGCCGATCGCCTGCGGGAACACGGTGCAGCCCGTGCCGTAGGAGTAGCCGTGCACACATTCGGATTTATACAGCGGCGGCACCCCGACGCGTTCCGCGCCCGCAATGCCCCAGCTTTCCGTGATCTGCGACAGCTTTTCGTCCAGTGTCATCTCTTTCAGCAGCGCGTCGATCCGTCCTTCAAACGCGCCCTGCGGATCGGACAGCACCGCCGTTTTATTACGTCTGTTCAATGTAAAGACCTCCTTTTCAGGGAACTGTTTATCCGTATCATAGCATACTCGGACGGGCGTGTCAAAAGATATTGGATTTTCCGCAGGATCGTGCTATAATGTCAGAAATGATCGGTTGAAGAAAGGCCGTGCGTTCCGTGAAGCAGCAAACCGCAGAGGAAAAATATCAGCAGATGACCGGCACGCCGGTGGAAAAGCTGATCGGCAAGCTGGCGATCCCCACCATCATCAGCATGCTGATCACCACCATCTACAACATGGCGGACACCTTTTTCATCGGCAGACTCAATTCCACCAGCGCTTCCGGTGCGGTGGGCGTTGCTTTTTCGCTGATGGTCATTGTGCAGGCGGTAGGCTTTTTCTTCGGGCAGGGCGCGGGCAACAATGTTTCGCGGGAACTGGGAAATCACGACCAAGAGAGGGCGGAACAGCTTGCCGCCACCGGCTTTTTTTCGGCGCTGATCGCGGGCGGTGTGATCTTGGTGATCGGACAGGTGTTCCTGCATCCGATGACGCGGCTGCTCGGCGCGACCGAGACCATCCTCCCCTACGCCGTATCGTACATTCGCATCATCTTGATCGGCGCGCCGTATATGACCGCCTCGCTGGTGCTGAACAATCTGTTGCGGTTTCAGGGTAACGCGTTTTACGGCATGATCGGGCTGACAAGCGGCGGTGTGCTGAATATGTTGCTCGATCCGCTGCTGATCTTCGGCTGCGGCATGGGCATTGCGGGCGCGGCGCTCGCGACCATCCTGAGCCAGCTTGTCAGCTTTTGCATTCTGCTGTATCAGTGCAACCACGCGGGCATCGTGAAAATTCGGTTTCGCCATTTCCGTCCCCGCCTGTCGATATATACAGCCATCGCGTCCGGCGGGCTGCCGTCGCTGCTGCGGCAAGGGGTGGCGAGTGTCGCCACCATCGCCCTGAATGTCGCCGCCAAGCCGTACGGAGACGCGGCGATTGCCGCCATGGCGATCGTGTCGCGTATCACCAATTTCACCAACTCCGCCGTCATCGGGTTCGGGCAGGGGTTTCAGCCGGTGTGCGGCTACAACTACGGCGCCACGCTGTATGCGCGGGTACGGCGTGGGTTTTGGTTCTGCGTCAAGCTGACCACGGCGGTATTGCTGGTCGTGGCGGCGGTGGAGTTTGCGCTGGCGCCTGGGTTTGTGGAAATTTTCCGCAAAGGCGATCCGCAGGTGGCGGCGATCGGTGCGCGCGCCCTGCGACTGCAATGCGTGACCGCACCGCTGTTTTCGTGGCTCATCATGAGCAATATGATGATGCAGACCATCGGCAAAACGTTTCGTGCGTCGGTGCTGGGCATGGCGCGGCAGGGCATTTTTCTCATTCCGCTGGTGTTGATCCTTCCCCATTTCATCGGCATTTGGGGCATCCAGCTCGCGCAGCCTGCCGCCGACGTCATCTCTTTTCTCATCGCCGTCCCGATGCAATTGCAGTTGTTGCAGGAACTGAAGCGGGAAGAACGCATAAAATGTGATATATAACAGACTTTTCAAAAAAATTCAATTTACCACTTGACAAGCTTCGCCGGATTGGGTATAATAGCAAAGTCCCTTGTGGATATGGACGTTTAGCTCAGCTGGTAGAGCTTTCGCTTGACGTGCGAAGGGTCAGCGGTTCAAGTCCGTTAACGTCCACCAAGCAATCTACTTACCGGAGGAAGGTCTATCTTTCCTCCGGTAAGGGTATA
>CAJKXG010000213.1 GCA_905203795.1 uncultured Oscillospiraceae bacterium
ATTGCAGGTGCCCGCTTGCCGAATCGCCTCGATGATGCGTCCGGGCATTGCGCCGATATAGGTTTTGCGGTGACCGCGGATATCCGCCTCGTCCCGCATACCGCCCAGCGATACGCGCACATATTGACGTCCCATCGCACGGGCAATCGACCGTGCCACCGAGGTTTTGCCCACACCGGGCGGACCGACGAGACAGAGGATCTGCCCTTTCATTTCGGGCGACAGCGCCCGCGCCGCCAGCGTTTCGATGATGCGGTCTTTGACCTTGTTCAGCCCGTAGTGATCGCGATCCAGCACGCGTCTGGCGGCGGTCAAATCGAGCGAATCGGTCGTCTTTTTGCCCCACGGCAACGCCAAAATCGTATCCAAATAGCCGCGCACGACGGTTGCTTCATGCGAACCGCTCGGCATTTTTGCCAGCTTGCCGCATTCTTTCAGCAGCTTATCCCGCACATCGTCCGCAAGGGGGAGAGCCGCCAGCTTTTCGCGGTAGTCCGCCGCTTCCTCCGAGGGATTGTCGTCGTCGCCGAGTTCGTCAGCGATCACGCGCATTTGTTCGCGCAGATAATATTCCCGCTGATGGCGGTCGATCTGCTCATGGACCTGTTCGTGAATGCTGTGTTCCAGCCCCAGCACATCGGTTTCGTGCTGCAACAAGGACAGCAACCGCCGGATGCGTTTTTCGACGGGCAGTGTTTCCAGCAGTTCCTGTTTGTTTTCCACCGTAAACGGAATGTGAAACGCCAGTGTGTCGGCCAGATGTCCGGCGTCGTCCGCTGTCGCCACCGTGGAAAGCGCCTCGTTCGGCAGTTTGGGCGCGTATTCGGCATACGCCTCAAAATAGGCGCGGCACTCCCGAATCAGCGCTTCCTCGCGCGTCGCGTCAGAGACAATGCGCTCGTGGCATTCCCGTGTCACGGCGACGAGACACGGGGTTTCCTGCACGATATCCTGTATGCGGGCGCGATACAGCCCTTCCACCAGAATGCGCAGATTATCGTCAGGCAGCCGCAGCACCTGCCGCACGCGGGCGACAACGCCCATGGTGTACAGGTCCTGCTCTGTCGGTTCTTCATCCGCTATGTTTTTCTGCGCGACCAGCAAGACGGTCTGATCTTCCGACATTGCCTGGCTCAGCGCCTGTATGGAACGGTGCCGTCCCACATCAAAATGTAACGCCATGCCCGGAAACAGCACCAGACCGCGCAGTGCGATCGTCGGCAGGGTTTGGACACGGGAAACACGTCTTACAGCCATGTGTTTGATACCTCCAAAAGTGAAGCCATTGCCCGAAAGCAGCAGTCGGGGCGGCAGGTTTCACACCACCGTCCCGACTGCGAAAAATTATGCCGTTACTTTGCGGCGTGTGTTGCGTGATTTGGTCGGTGCTTTGAGCTTGGTCGGCTTCCGATCCGGATTGATGACCAGTTCGGGCGCAGCACCGTTGCGGATGCAATCCGCCGTGATGGTCACGCTCTCGATGGTGTGGTCGGACGGGATCTCAAACATGAGCTCCGTCAGCGTTTCCTCCATGACCGACCGCAGACCGCGCGCACCGGTGTTGCGTTGCAATGTCTTTTCCGCCACCGCTTGCAGTGCGTCGGGGGTGAAGGTCAGCTTCACACCGTCCAGTTCCAGCATATGCGTGTACTGCTTGAGCAACGCGTTTTTCGGCTCGGTCAGGATGCGCACCAGCGCATCCGCATCCAGCATATCCAGCGTGGTCACGACCGGCATGCGCCCGACCAGTTCCGGAATCAAGCCGTATTTCACCAGATCCTGCGGCACCAGATGCTGCAAAAGCTGCGCGGAGGTGATGTCCTTTTTGGAATGCACCTCGTTGCCGAAGCCGACAGAACCCGAATGCACGCGCTTTTCGATGGTTTTCTCGATGCCGTCGAACGCACCGCCGAGAATAAAGAGAATGTTGGAGGTGTTGATCTGGATGAACTCCTGCTGCGGGTACTTGCGGCCGCCGTTCGGCGGAACATTCGCCATCGTACCCTCCACGATCTTCAGCAACGCCTGCTGCACGCCTTCGCCGCTGACGTCGCGGGTGATAGAGGGGTTCTCGCTGCGGCGGGCGATCTTGTCGATCTCATCCACATAAATGATGCCGCGTTCCGCCCGTTCCACATCGAAATCGGCGGCTTGGATCAGACGCAGCAGGATGTTTTCCACGTCCTCGCCGACATAACCGGCTTCGGTCAGCGTGGTGGCGTCCGCGATGGCGAACGGCACATCCAAAATGCGCGCCAGCGTTTGCGCCAACGCGGTTTTGCCCACGCCGGTCGGACCGAGCAGCAGCACATTGCTTTTGCCGATCTCTACATCGGAACTATTATTAAACAAAATGCGCTTATAGTGATTGTATACGGCGACCGACAACGCGATCTTCGCGCGATCCTGCCCGATGACGTATTCGTCCAGCCCTTCCTTGATTTCCTTCGGCTTGGGCAGATGGATGGGCAGATCATTGTCCTTGTGAGGGTGAATCACGCCGCCGTCCGTCAGGATGGTTTCGCACAGTTCGACACATTCGTTGCAGATATACACGCCGGGACCGGCGATCAAGCGATAGACTTCATCCTGCGATTTTCCGCAAAATGAGCAGCAGATGGATTTGGTTTCTTCGTTTTTCGGCATAGCACTAACCTTTCCGCCCCGTGGGGCTCATATGCTGCGTTTGTACAGGATGCTGTCAGCGTTTGGTGATCACCTTATCCACCAGACCATACGCCATGGCCTGTTCCGCCGTCATGAAATTGTCACGTTCGGTGTCCTGTTCGATCTTTTCCAACGGCTGTCCCGTCATTTCGGACAGCAGGGTATTCATGCGGTTGCGGATAAAGAGAATGTGATCGGCGTGGATTTTGATATCCGACGCCTGACCTTTCGCACCGCCGAGAGGCTGATGGATCATGATCTCGCTGTTGGGCAGCGCCAGCCGCTTGCCCTTTGCACCGGCCGCCAGCAG
>CAJKXG010000214.1 GCA_905203795.1 uncultured Oscillospiraceae bacterium
TGACTGTCCGGCACAGCCCCGCCGTCAACTCGCTGCTTTCCACGCCGGTGCGCCCCAGCACACCGGGAGTAAACACCGCCGTCGAGCGCAGATCGTCCAGACCCGTGCTACGGGCAAACTCGCCGCCGATGTGACGCGTCGCCAACACCATGTCCGCCGCCTGCGGACCGAGCGCATCCGGCGTGATGGCGGCGTTGCCCAACCCCACCACCAGCACCGTCCCCTCAGCGGGCAGCAGCGACAAAAGCTCCGCCGCCACCGTCTGCGCATACGTCTCGAGCTGCTGATCGTTGTCCGAAAGCGGCGGCACCTCCACCGTTACATAGGTGCCGCACGGCTTGCCTATCTCGCGCGCCGCCTGCTCGTCGGTGACGGTGATACGCGTCACCGTCGCGTCGCCGTCCTGTTTTGTCCGGCGGCAAACACCCGTTTCTCCGCCGCGTGCCGACACCGCTTCCAGCGCCAGATCTGTCCGAAATTCCACCTGTACCTCTCCTTTTTTGCACACAAGGCGTTTTTTCAGCGTTAGTATGCCGCGCGCCGCGAAAAAAATTGCGAAATCCGCGAAAAAACAGTTGCTTTTTTTTGCAGGAGGTGGTATGATAACAAGTGCATGACCGGAGAAAGATCGGTTGAGATCTCATTCAGAGGAGGTGTGACCATGCCCAACATTAAATCTGCGAAAAAGCGCGTCAAAGTCATCGCGGTCAAGACCGCCCGCAACAAGGCGAACCGCTCGGCTCTGAAAACGGCGATCAAAAACGCCAACGTAGCGCTGGAAAACAACGCGGCGGACAAGAACGAATCGGTGCGCGCGGCGATCAAGAAGATCGACCAGGCGGTTGCGAAGGGTCTGCTGCACAAGAATACGGCTGCTCGTAAAAAGTCCGCCCTCGCCAAAAAAGTGAATGCGTAAAGCATATTTGTGCGTGAAAATGCCCCCTGCCGACGGCAGAGGGCATTGCGGCTTTTATACGGCAAAATCAGCCCCCTGTCATATGACAGGGGGCTGCACTGTTTTATTGGTAAATATCGACAGTCTCGACGACTTCGAACCCATTGACGGCGCGACCCGCCAAATCGGTTTTGCTGACTTGCAGCGCCAGCACATCGCACTTGCCGAGGATCGAACCGACACCGTCACCCGCATAAAGCGCGCGCACGCACAGCTTCAGCGTGCCGTCCTCCTGCTCCGCCAACGCTTTGAACTCATAGTGAATCGCACTCGACACCTGCGGAAGCAGCACCAGCGCGTTCTGCGCGAAATAGGCGTCATCGTATACGGCGAGCAACTCCTCAAATGCCGGATAGAACGCCGCACCGCTTTCCTTTGCATAAGCGGCGATCTGCGCATCCAGTTCCGCGCGCGTGGTCACCTGCGCCATCCGATACAGATCATCGGAAGCAGTGCCGTCCAGCTTCATCATTTCACAATAGGTCAACACCGGCTGCCCTTCCTCTGCTGTCGGCGCCAACGTCCACACAGGCGCGTGCGGCGCAGAGGCGACATCGCCTTTGTCCAGCGTGACGGCCAGCACCATACGATAGCCGAATCGGCTGCCGCCGTTGTACAACAGTTCCGGCAGGCAGTACGCACCGTTGTCGTACACGCGCCCGATGCGCAGTCCATCCGGCACGCAAGGCACATTGGACAAGCTCAACACCAGCAAATCGTGCTCCGCGAAAAACGCATCGTCATAACGATCCTCCGCCAGCGCGTCGTTTTCGGCTATCGCGCAATATGTTTTCCAGCCTGCGGCATCGGTGATACGCTCATTGCCGATAGGCAGATCCGAGGACCGTCCGCAACGGCTGTACAGCACCTCCACCTTGCCGCCCGCCGTCGCATCCACAACCGTACAGGGACGGCATTCGGCTTTTCCCACCGACATTTGCAGGATCAGGCGTGCATCCACTGAGTCAATCGTTCCGTCGGCGTTCCCGTCGGCAAAAAAGCGCGCCACATCGCTCAACTCGCTTTTGCCCACCGTACATTGCAGCACCGCGCGCGCATCGCTGCTGTCAAGCGCACCGCTGGCATCGACATCGCCCAGCAACATCCCCGCCGGTACGCTTGTCTCCGCGCTTACCGTGCCTGCGAAAGCCGCCGTGCACAGCACGATCGCGGACAATATCAGACTGCATACCCTTTTCATGACACCTCAACCTTTTCGATTTGAATTTCTAACTTTATTATAAACCGAATTTTTGAAGATGTCAATACACACCAAAAAATAATTTTCGCTTATTTGATTTCCCGAAAACGCGTGTTGCCGGTGCTTGCGTACACCTCGCCGTCCGTATCGTACACCAGCACCGCATTGTCGATGCAGGAAAGCGCCTTCACCTCGCCCTTCACATCGCGTACCTGTTGGTGTGTCTCGCCGTCAGTGCAGCTAAACAGTACCCCATCGATGGTGAAAAACGCATGACCCTTTGCCGTGACGACCAGCCGTTCCACGCCCTCCGCCACCGGCGTCGGCGCGTTGTCGCCGTCGATGGCAAACAGTGCGTCCCCGATAAGGAAAAAGATCGTTCGCCCGTCGGCGCTGCATACCGCCTGTGTCACCGCGTCCGCCAGCCGCACCGCGTCCAGCGGATCGTCCGTCGCCGCACGATACAGCCGTCCTTCCTTGAGGTACACCAGCGTCTCGCCGTCCCTGCTGAGGAAGAACCCGCCGCCGCTCGCCATCTTGGCGGTTTCGCCGTCCGTCGCGCGATACACCGCCTCCTCGGTCTGCAACAACTCTTTTTCAAACGAATCGACCGGCAGCACCACGCCGTCCGCCGCCATGTTGCACGGCTGCAACAGCGGCAGCGCGCCCACCGGTTTGCCGATCAGCTTGCGCGGCTCGCCGCCCTTTTCGCTCACATACATCCCGCCGTCCCGCGCCAACAGCACCTCGCGCCCGTCGCGGTTGCTCCAAAGCGGCACGCGTCCGCCCTCCGCCAACGTGCACGTCTCGCCGTCCGTCC
>CAJKXG010000215.1 GCA_905203795.1 uncultured Oscillospiraceae bacterium
ATCCCGCCGACGGCGCGCGGTTTGCGCGGCATGAAAGCGTCGGTAGCGCTTTGTCGGATGTGACGGCGTCGGCGGTGCGGCTGCTCAAGTTCGGCGGCGTGTTTTGCGTGTGTTACCGTCCCGAGCGGCTGTGCGATTTGATGGTGGTGCTGCGCGGCGCGGGGTTGGAGCCGAAGCGGTTGCAATTCGTCCAGCAGCGCGCGGACAGTGCGCCGTGGCTGGTGTTGTGCGAAGCGAAAAAGGGCGGTGCACCGTCGCTGCGGCTGCTGCCGCCGCTGGTACTGCAAAATCCCGACGGCACTTCCAGCGCGGCGTATCGGGAGATATACGCCTGCGAAGAGTAGTCGATAACAGAGAAACCGTATGCTATACGGCAATCGTCGCAAGGGAAACCGAGCGACCGCCGACAGGTGAAACGGTTAGCTGAACCCCTTAACGATGGAAAGGGGGCGATGCTGTGGACGCTATGACTTTAGCACTAATACTTATTGTAGTGTTACTAATCATCAACTCCATAAAAAAATAACCGCTTCCCAGTCCAAAGGAAAAGCGGCTATTTTATGACAGATCCTTAACAGGGTGACGTTACCGTCCACCTGTCGGCGTATCCATTTTTATATTAACATAGATTGGAGGGAAAGTCAATAGGAAAAACATCTAACGAGGTAAAACGGCGCCGGATCGACGCGAACTACTCGCCGATTAGGGGTGAAACGGTTAGCTGAACCCCTTAAAGATGGAAAGAGGCATAGAAAATGACCGCTATCCCCTGCAAAGCTTGCGGTCATTTTGCCCAACATTCAACGGGTTGACATAACCGTCAGCCTATCGGCATTCGCAGCATGATGCTATACCCAAAGGAGGCACAGATATGATACGTGAAACCATTATCAGCAGCGGTAAGAACGCATTTAAAGAGTCGTTTTCCTCTTCTGAGTGGTCTGCTCCGATCATGGTATCGGTAGAGGAAATCAAAAACCGCATCAACAGCTTTCATTTAGTCGGAAGAAAAATCAAGGACTTGCGAATGATCGGTCTCAGTTATTTCCTTAGAAGAGATTGGATCGAGAATTCAGTGTATTGTGCTTTGCCGAAGGATATGTCCGAAGAGGAACGTCAACTGAAATCCAATTACGATATGATCAGTCCTACGTTCACATTTCCCCGCCGCTCGGAAATCGATAAGCCACTTTTGATTAAATTTGAAGATGACGATATTTTTGAGATCGATACGCCTAAGAGCCGGAATATCGTTTCAGTATGAATTGTATCCCTTGGCGTATCAAAGCGGGAACGAACTCGCCCAATGTTGAAGCAAACATCTTGTTTGCGCCCTGCATTGGAAAAATTGTAGAAGTCGCCGTAGAGACGTATGTTTCAGATATAGATCCCATGTTTCATTGTTTTATTGATGACGCAGGTACAAAATACGAAATGGTTTCCCGCATTGTCCTTTGGCTGGAAGGCGGTATCGGGCTTAGTATAAACGGTTGTAGGGATTACTGCGAGGTCATGTGCATCGATCGAAACAATATAGCTTTGCCGATCGCTTTTGAAGAACTAAAGCCTGCGCTTTTTAATTGGGAAGATATCTATATGGATCATGTGGTTGGGTTCGAGAGTGAGAGCGGCGCGTTTCACTTTGGCGAAATCGGTGCAAAACATACGCAAACTCCATATATGACGCTTGTCCCCGGCAATACGGATACGGCTTTGTATATAGCGCTGGACGATTTCAATCTGTTTTCGTGGAGTATGACAAATGTTTTGGGCAAGCCGTTTGATGCGTCTGATAATTATGAACTGTCATATTCACAGTGGGACGTTATTCTGAAGGAATCTCATAAAATCGTCAGTTTCGATAAGTTCGATGATTTGTTTGATTATATGATAGCGGCAAGTGAGTGCGGGCTTTCGCATATGAATCGCGCAGGCGCGGAATTTTGGAAGAATAAGGATCGTTTCTTGGCGCAATACGAAGACATGGAAAAATGGTCGGAATTGACAATGCAGCCGGACAGTAAAATGAACATTTACGGTTTTTCGACCCGCAGCGTTCTGTAGATGATCTGTCGGCGGTACTTCGGTTAAATGCGATACTGTTCTTAATCACACAGGGCTATATGAATACCGACACAGCAAAATGCTTATGCACTTGAGATTTACTTTTGAATCATTGAACACATTAAACAGTCCCGGAGAATATATGCGATACTATCGCCAGCTACAAGGATTTACCACAAGGCAATTTGCAGAGAAATTAAACATTGTATCGGCAACAGTTCTTGCCTATGAACAGGGGCGTTTCCCGATTCCGTACGATATTGCTGTTTTACTCGCTAAAGAATTGCAAATATCCGAGTCCCTGCTATTTGATGATTTCTGTGTCTTCATAGGTGTACCATATACGGAGCTGTTACATATTGTCAGAAAGCGTCATGGACTTAACCAAGTTGATTTTGCCGAAAGTGCTGGTATTTCTCCGAGTATATATGCGAAATGGGAGTCAGGCAGCCGCAGGCCGTCAAGAAAAATATATCATAAGCTAAAAGCAATCTATCCCGAAATACAATATTGAGCGTGCTCACCCGAAACGGTGGGTACGCTCATTTTCATCCGCACATTCGATTTTCGTGATTACTTATATTACAATAATTGCAGAAAGCGAAAGGAGAACCGGTGATGAAGCAAAAATACTATCTTGCACTAAACGCTCAAGAACATCGGCTTGTGATTGAGAGCCTGAACCAATTAAGAAACAAACTTATTGCTGACAGCAAGTACACCGATGCAATAGATGTCGTTCTGCTTAAAATCATTGGGACAAAGCAAAAGAAATTCAAAGTAATTTTCAAGGAGACGTAATTATGGAAAATACATTTTTGACGACAAAACGGGCTTTGGTATGAACTTCAAGGCGAATACTATCTACCGTGTTTAAAACTGCCGGAGAAA
>CAJKXG010000216.1 GCA_905203795.1 uncultured Oscillospiraceae bacterium
AACAGCGCCAGTACGAGAATCATCGCGCCGATTCGTGTCCGTGTTTTCATCAAGATTGCCCCTTTCTAAAAGTTTCCGGCTGCATACTTCATGATCAAACTCGCATCACTGCTATTGACGTTACCATCTCCGTTAGCATCCGCCAAATATTTGGGAATGGCATCTAATGTGATTGAGTTGACAGAAGCCTTTAATACTATGCTGGAATCGCTGCTATCGACTTTACCATCCAGATTAACATCTCCGCGATTATACGCATATGGCTCTAAAAACCATCGTTGTGACAGCTTACCGGAATTAGACAATTCCCATCGTACGGTGGCATTAACAGCGGTGGATGCATTGGCCACATCCAGTTCAAAAACAATTCCGGAAAATCTCTTTATGATAGAAGCAGAGCCATCGTTGTTGCGTACCAGAGAAATTTCATTTTCATCATCATTGCCCACTTTCGCCGTCGCTATATTCCCGTTTTGTGTACCGGCAATGACATCGCCTGCTGTACCTACACCGCTTGTCAGAACATAATCATTCTGACCTTTTTTTCTCACAATCCACTGCTGCGAAGTGCTGTCAACATACGATTTAACCGACAGCGTACCGGTAGAATTTTTCGACAAATAGTACCCACTATTGGCGTTCTTTAAATAGTAAACGCCTTCATAATCTGCTGTATAGGGAAACCAGTTTTTGCTGACACACCATGCATACCCATAACGAACAGTGGCAGTACTAGAACTATATTTTCTAACTTCAATCGTATATCGATTATTTGTAGAAGATGGCGTTACATAGACCATCTCCGTAGAAGAATTACTAATGGTAGAAGACTTCAACGTGCTATTATTTTGTTTTAAATAAAGATCCAAATCTTCTCGAGCAGCTATGTTCACTTGATTTTCAGAAGCAAGTGTGTTTTCCTGTAGCCATGCAATACTCACATTCATGCCGTTTCCATACGCCGGTTGACGGAAAGAAATTGTCTGCGGCGTAGTGGAACTGCTGATCTGCCGAACACCGTATGTTCCCTGTGCTGTGATGCACAACGCCAATACAGTATCCACAACACCTGCGCCCTGTTTGTTTGTTAAACCTTGAGCCATGGTTTCCTGTTCACTGGTATCATTTTCCGCCTTCAAAGCCTTTCGCTGACAAGAAGCCATCAGAATAGCCTTTACCGCTTGAGGATATGCTTTTAACGAAGGACGCAGTTCCTGCATCAACGCAATTGTGCCAGCTACATAGGGGGCGGAACTGCTAGTACCTCCTCCTAACATAGATTGTGACGCTACAATATCCGGTTTACAGCTATTTCCCGCAGTTCTATAACTGCTTTTGCTATACATGATATCATCTGCAGTACTAGTAGTTAACAAATCGTCATAACCCCCTACGGTAATACCGTTATATGATAAAGCTGGTGATTGAATGAGACCGCTATATTGAGAATCAAGTGCATTATTCCCTGCCGAAACTGTAAATGAAACATTCCTATGACTAACAGCGTAATCTACATATCGGTAGCTGTCATGTTGTCCGTTAAAGCAATCGCACCTGTTTCTCCCAACAGAGCAAGTGTCAAAACGACGACGAGTAACAATCGCGACAAAGATACCCATTTACGCATTTTCATAATTAGCTGTCCTTTCAATATATATTCTTTTTACAACAAAGTATACCGTATGTTATCGGCAACCCATCGGAAACACCCCTTTCGCAAATATTGCTTCTACTATATATAACAAAGCAAAAGGGACGATAGGTTACAAAAAAATCAAAAAAATTTTCTCCATGCGTCGTTTTTTTGCATTTTGCCGCCGCTTGACAGCAATCGGCATGCCCCGTATAATAAACAGGAAAGGGAGTGTCGGGCGATGGACATGCTGGTCAGATTGTACGATGTGGATTTTACAGGCGGCGAGTTGCCGGAGGGCGTGGTGCTGAAACGCGCGATCGCCCCCGAAAAAGCGATCGTGTGCCGCTGGGTACGGGAGCAGTTCGGCGACGCGTGGGCAAACGAATGCGATGTGGCGCTGTCCAACCAGCCCTCCACCTGCTATGTGGCGGTGCGGGACGGGCAGCTGCTCGGCTTCGCCTGCTTCGACGCGACCTATCGCGGCTTTTTCGGTCCGACAGGCGTGGCGGCGGCTTGGCGCGGACAAGGGCTGGGCAAGGCGCTGCTCTTGCGCTGCATGGAAACGATGTGGCACTGCGGTTACGCGTATGCCGTGATCGGCGATCCCGGTCCGACGGAATTTTACCGCCGCCTGCTCGACGCCGTTCCCATCCCCCAAAGCGACGGCGGCGTATATCGCCATATGCTGCATACATAAACGGCACGATCCCCCGCAAGTCACCTTGCGGGGGATCGCGCTATTCAGGCGGGTTTCTCCGCTCGCCAGTGTATGTTATTCGGAAATCAACCATTCCTTCGCCTTTTCAAAGTCGTTGATAAAGGCAAAGGCAAATCGGCTTCTGTTGCGGAGCGCCGCGCAAAACCGCTTTTGCATGCTGCGATCCGTTCCGATAAAGCATACGCGCATAAAGGTCTTTTGCGTATCGCAGAGCAAGCGGACAATTTCCTCGACCACCGCGTCTGTGACACACGTCTCATCCAAAACAAAACCGATATGGGACGGTTTGGACGGCAAAAGGAACGTGTGACTGTCCTTTTCGAGCTTTGCCAGAACCAGATCGGTGTACTGATACATGCCGTCTAAATGCTCAAACCAGATGTCACCGCCGCCAAACGGCAGGACAAAGGACTGCTTTTTGACCCCGGGTAATGTTTCGGGAGCGACAGTATGGCGATATCTTGCCGAAGAATCCGAAAAAAGGGATTTGAACAAGCGCAACACCACCTATTACAATATATTTGGACAAGGAAGCCGGGCAGCCAGTCCGGCTTCCTTTCC
>CAJKXG010000217.1 GCA_905203795.1 uncultured Oscillospiraceae bacterium
GAAGAAATCCGCCACATCACGAGGACGGATATACCCCATTTTCTTGATACGGCTGGTGAAATACGACAGATTCATGCTCGGTTTTAATCCTTTCAGCTATGTCCGAGATCCTTTTTGATCTGGGTGGTGGAAATTTCCGGCGTGCGCGGCAGATACACCACCTCGCACTGATCCTTCAGAAAATCGAATTTGCCTTGCCAGTCGTCGCCCATAACAAACGTGTCCACACGAAATTCGCGGACATCCTCCCGCTTTTGCTCCCAACTCGTCTCGGGAATCACCAGATCCACGTAGCGGATGGCTTCCAGCAGGCTCTTGCGCTCCTCATAGGAAAAATAGCAGCGCTTTTGCTTGCAATCCCAGTTGAATTCGTCGGTGGACAGCGCCACGATGAGATAGTCCCCCAGCGCCTTGGCGCGGCGCAGCAGGTTGATATGCCCGTAATGCAAGAGATCAAAGGTCCCATAAGTGATGATCTTTTTCAAAGCGGTAAAACCTCCTTCAGCAGCCGGTCGCTGCTGCCGTTATCGCAATAGGTATTGAACTGTTCGTTGACCCGCCGACGTTCGGGGGCATAGGCGTCTTTCCCCGCCGCCGTATCCTGCAAAAACGCCGCCAGTGACGCATAGTCCCCAATGCACGGACCGGGCATATACTCCAGCGGATGCTCAAACACAAAGCCGCGGTTGCTCTGATACTGTTCCATATCGTCAAAGACAAATCCGATAGGGCGATCCAGCATCAGGTAGTCAATATACACGGAAGAACAATCGGTGAGCAGGGCGTCGGCTTGCCCCACCAGATGATACAACTGACCCGGCACCTGCCGCAGCAGCCGCATATGGGAAAACGTTTTCGTCTCCGCCGCCACCGGCACTTGCATGGGATGCAGCTTGATGAGCAGCAAACTGTTTTGTGCCGCCAGCAGCGCGTTCAGCTCGTCCAACTGTTCCGACGTCAAAAACGCCACACCCTGCTCCGAGCCGCCGTTGCCGTCGACGCGCACATCCCCCACCGCGCTTTGGCGGTAGGTGGGCATCCACAGGAACAGGTGATCGTACGCGGCGCGGTCGATGCCCATTTGCGCCAGAATATCCGAGGACGCAAACAGCGCATCGTTGCGCGGCTGACCGGTGATCAAGCACTGCGATTCCTCGCAGCCGAACGCTTTCGTCATGATCTGCTGAAACAACGGCGACGTGGCGAGACAATAGGTGAAGCGGAACACCTCGTTTTCGGGGTGCGTGGCATCCAGCTTCATGATGGTTTTCAGCGGCATGCCGTGCCACAAACTCACCGTCACCTGCCGCGCAGACGGGCGATTGTGAAACAGACCGTGTGTGTGAAACACATATTTGGCGCGGAAATACTGCCACATACCGCGCAAAGAGTGCAGCCGGACACAGCGGGTGTGCGGCAATTCCGGCAGTTCGTCGGTTTTGATCAGCCAAACAAGGCGGTATTTGGTATACGCCTGTTTCCGCATCAATTCTTCATATACCGCACGTGCATTGTCGCTGTAATCGGGGAAGGAGCAAAACACCACCCGACGCGGGTCTTTCGGCACGCAGGCGTTGATCAGCGAAAAAACGGCGGCGATCAGACGTTTCATGACTTATCCTCCAGTTTTTCCCGCATACACGCCGCCAAAGACGCCGCGTCAAAGGGATCGAAGAACCGCACGTCCTCGTATGCATCCAAAATTTCATGGGAGAAGGGACAATCGGACGCCAAAATCGGCGCGCCGGTCATTTTGGCTTCCAGCAGCGGCAAGCCAAAGGTTTCGATATACGAGGGGAACAACAGCACCGAGGACGCGTACGCCGCCATCACCGCTTCCCGCGGGATACTGCCGCACAGTTCCACCCGCTCCGCCGCCAGCGGATATTTGGCCATGATCGGCAGTTCCTCCGCCTTCAAGGTGAAGCGGACGGTGAAATCGGTCACGCCTTCCTTTACCAGTTGTTCCACCGCTTGCAAGATCAATTCATGGTTTTTATAAGAATAATTGGAAGCGGGATAAAAGAACGTGCGCTTCCACTCCTGCGGTCGGAACTTTTCCGTCACCACGCAGGAAATCTGCGGGGTTTCCAGCACCACCTTTTCGGGCGAAATCCCCGCCCGTTCGCAGGCGGCGCGTTTCATCCACTCGGTCTGCACGATCACCTGCTCCGCCCGACGCAGCGACGCATAGATACGGCGGGCGATGAGATGCTGATACACCCAGAATTTCGGCTGTTTGCGCAGGGAAAACCGAATGCCGCAGAATGGGAGCGGCTGATGCAGATACACCGTCTGCGGCAGTTTGGTGCCGCTCACCGCGGTGTTTTGCAGGCTGAAAATACGGTCGATACCCTCGCGGCGGAGCAAGCGCCGCACGGTCACGTGTTCAAACCACAGCCGATGCAGCCAGCTTCGTTTCACCCACGGGAATCGCCGCACCCGCACGGTATCGCTCTCCGCCAGTTCCGGCAGGCCGACACAGAATACGTAACGGTTTTCGGTATCGCGCCGAAAACGATCGTAATATTCGTTCAACACGCTGAGAGCGCCGCCTTCACCGGCCGCCACATCCAGCACCAAAATCGTCTGCATACTCACACTCATCCTTTATTGCGATTCTTTTGTATGCCGGATGACCTTATCCAAAATCGCATACAATCGCTTCATGAAGATATCTTTTGTGAAATTTTCCTCATAGTACCGCCGCCCGTTCTCGCCCTTTCGGCGGAACGCAGCCGGGTCGTCGATAACTTGCAGCATCGCCTGTGCCAGCCCTTCGCTGTCCCCCGCCGGCACGCTCAACCCGCAGTCCACCTGCGAAATGAAGTCCGCCGATGCACCGTCCGCCGCCGCCAGCACCGGCTTACCGGCGCTGATATAGCCCTGCATCTTGGCGGG
>CAJKXG010000218.1 GCA_905203795.1 uncultured Oscillospiraceae bacterium
TGGTCGAGCGTGGGGGTCTTGCCGCCGCCCGCCGCTGCCGCGCTTTTTCCGCTGCGTCCGCCTTCCGTCATCGCCTGCGGCGGCGCCGCACCGATGGCTTTGGCGATATCCTCCGTCAATTCCTCCGTGCGTCCGCCGAGCGCGTTCAGCAGCCGTACCGCCACACTGCTGCCGTCTTGCAGCACCGCGAGCAGGATGTGCTCTGTCCCGACATAACCGTTTTGCAACGCCGCCGCTTCCGCCACCGCCAGTTCCATGGACTTTTTGGCGCGCGGGGTAAAATCCGCCGGTGTGAGCTGACTGTGCTGTCCGCACGCTTCTGCTTCGATGATCTTTTCCTGATACGCACCCGCCGTGATGCCGCGTGTCGTCAGCACGGACGCCGCCACGCCGGTGCCTTCCTGCAACAGTCCGAGCACGATATGCTCCGTGCCGATGTAGGTGTGTCCGAGCTGCTCCGCCGACTGTATGGCGAGATTCAGCGCATTATTCGCTTTTTCCGTAAATCCTTTAAATCTATACATATTAATCCGTCCCTTCCTTGTTCCTTCACACAGGCAAAGTATATGCGCACGGGAAAGGGGCTATGCGCCGAGCCGTTCCCGTACCAGCTTGGCACGGGCGGTATCCCGCTGCGCGGGTTCCAGATCGGCTTGTTGTGCCGTCATGATGTTGGCGGGCTGCGCCGCGGTGATCAGCTCACCGATCGTTTCCAGTGTGACTTCCCCGATCAGGCCGGTCGTCACGCCGACGCGCAGCGTGGAGATCAACTGCATGAACTCGTCGCACGACAACCGCCGCGCACTGCGCAGGATGCCCAGCGACCGCCACGCCCGATCCTCAAACGCGGGATCGTGTGCCAATTCATCCCGAACGGCACGTTCCTCCCGAATGATCTGCGCCGCGATCCCTTTCAGATTTTCAATAGCGGCTTGTTCCGAAATACCCAGTGTCACCTGATTGGACAGTTGATACAGCGCGCCTTCCGGCTTACTGCCTTCTCCATATGAGCCGCGTATAGTCAGCCCCAGCTTGGACACCGTATTCGCCAGCGCGGGAATGCCGCCCCGCTCCTGTAAAGCTGGCAGGTGCAGCATCAGCGAGGTGCGCATACCGGTGCCGAGGTTGGTCGGGCACTGCGTCAGATAGCCCAGTCGTTCGTCAAAGGCGAAGTGTAAACTTTGATCCAAAGCGGTGTCCAGCCGGTCGACACGGGCGTACAGATCGTCCAGCTGCATCCCCGCTCCCATGGCCTGAATGCGCAGATGATCTTCCTCGCACACCATAATGCTGATGCTTTCATCTTCCGTCAGGAACAGGGCGCTGCCCGCTTCGCAAGCGGCGAATTCCGGGCTGATCAGGTGGCGTTCCACCATGGACAGCGCATCCCGCCGCGGCATATTCTGCATATCCAGATGCACAAACCGCTCGCCGGTCGTCTCCAGCGCTTGCTTGACACGCTGTACCAGCTCGCGTTTCTGATCCACCGTCATGCCCGCCGGAAACGGGTATCCGTTGATATTACGCGCCAACCGCACACGTGTGCTGATGACAACATCGCCTTCCGTCCCCACTTGTTGATACCATTTATCTGCCGTCGGTTTCATTATGCCTGCTCCTTTCCGTTTTCATCGTTTTCCAGTGCCCGGATGCGGTCACGCAGTTCCGCGCACTTTTCGTATTCCTGTTTGTTGATCGCGGCGGAAAGCTGTTGCCGCAGCGATTCCAGTTCCCGTTCGCGGCGGGTGCTTTCCCCCGCCTGCGAGGGAACCTTGCCCGCGTGGACGCTCTTGCCGTGGATGCGGCGGATGGAGGGCAGCAGCCGATCGTAGAAGGTGGTATAGCAAGTCGGGCAGCCGGCGCGGCCGGATTGCGCGATCTCGCTGAAGCTTTTGCCGCAGCCTTCGCAGCGGACGGTATCCGCCACGCTCTTGACGGAAGGTTCGGCGAAGAGGTTGCCCCAGAAGCTGTCCAGATTCAGTCCGCCGAATCCATTAAATACAGATTGAAAGCCCTGTTCCGCCGCACAGGAAGCACACAGATGCAGTTCGGTCGTTTCCCCATTCACGGTACGTTTAAAATGCGTAGTGGCGGGGTGTTTTCCACATTTTTGACAAAGCATATCGATCGCTCCTTTATACACATAAAATGAATACTACAATATACGGTTGGCGAAAAACGTCGTTTTCAGGCGATCAGCGCGGTCAGCATTTGTTTCATCAGACTCGCCCGCAGGCGATCCCGCTGAGCCGGCTCGACGTCGCGGTAAGCGCGATCCGAGAGCGCCGCCGCCATGATTTTGGCCGTCTCCTGCGACAGGGTGTCGCGATACAGCAGATTGTCCAATATACCGGAAGCGGTGGCCGCCGACAGGGAATCGCCGATGGAATTGACCACATGCATCAACGGCGTCGCTTCCGGCTGATACTTGACCCGATGGATACGGATATAACCGCCGCCGCGACTCTCGACGACATACCCCTGTTCCGGCGTGAATCGCGAGGTCAGCACATAACTGATCTGGCTGGGCACGCACCCAAGTTCCTCCGCCAGAAGATTGCGCTGCAGCTCCGCCTCGCCGTTCTCCGCTTGATCCATCATACGGAGAATATAGGCGGTAATCTCATCGCTTATTCGCATGGCGTTTCAACTCCTTTCTGTTTACGGGTATCAGTATACCTGAAAAGTCAAAGAAGGTCAAAGTCAATAAAAGTCAAATTTGACCTTCTTTGACTTTTAGAATTCCAATTTTTCAAAATATCTCTTGAATTCTAATAATTTTATCGTTTTTCTTTATTTTTCTCTCGTTTTCATTTAAGACGATCGACCGGAAATTTGTGTGGAACCTCCTGCACACTCCCGACATAGTATGTGGTGTAATCACTCCCAAGTGCCGG
>CAJKXG010000219.1 GCA_905203795.1 uncultured Oscillospiraceae bacterium
CTTATGTATTGATAGTACGCACAGCGGCGATCGCCGCGGCGATTTTTTCGGCGTCTTTGACCCGATCGGTCTCCACGCCGCTGCTCATATCCACACCCCACGGGCGACAGCGCTGCAGTGCCTCCGTCACATTGGCGGGGGGCAAGCCGCCCGCCAAGATAAACGGGCGCTGTACCTGCCGCAACAGGCTGTGGTCAAATGCATTGCCGCTGCCGGGAGACGCGCCGTCCAGCAGCACCATATCCGCCGCCGAACACATGGCACGCGCAATATCCGCCGCTTCGCGTACGCGGAACGCCTGCCAGATCGGCACATCGGTCGCCGCTTTCAGCGCACGGACGGTATCATCCGTCTCATGCCCGTGCAACTGGATCACCCGCACGCCCCTGCGCGTCACCGCCGCCAGCATATCCGCCAACGGCGCATCCACAAACACACCCACCGGCGTGATGGTTTTGTCGAGCGCGGCGATCAGCACCGCCGCCTGTTCGAGCGAAATGCTGCGGCGGCTGGGCGGATACCCGAGGATAAATCCGACATAATCGGGGCGATAGCGGTTGACGGCGGCAATATCCGCCGCACGCGACAATCCGCAGATTTTGATTTTGGGCGCGCTCATGAAGACGCCCCCTCGGCGGCTGCACGCATCTCAGCGAGCATCGCGCGTTTATCCGACGCGCGCATCAGCATTTCACCGACCAACACCGCGTCTGCGCCGACAGCCGCCATCGCGGCGACGTCCTGCGGCGCGCGGATGCCGCTTTCCGCTACATACACGACGTCCGGCGGCACCATCGCCCGCAGACGGCGGCTGTTTTCGAGGTTCACATCAAAGGTGGTCAGGTCACGGTTGTTCACGCCGAGAATGCGTGCGCCGCTGTGCAGCGCTGTTTCGATCTCCCGCTCGTCATGCGTCTCCACCAGCGCCGCCATGCCGAGTTCCTCCGCCAGTTGACGGTACGCCCGCAGTTCCTCTTCCGACAAGAGCGAGACGATGAGCAGCACCGCCGCCGCGCCGAGCGCCCGCGCCTCATAAATCATATATTCGTCCACGGTGAAATCCTTGCGCAGTACGGGGATCGACACCGTCTCCGCAATCTCGCGCAGATAGCGGTCGTCACCCAAAAAGCGGAACGGCTCGGTCAGGCAGGAGATCGCCGCCGCGCCCGCCGCTTCGTAGTCGCGGGCGATATCCAGATACGGAAATGTCGGCGCGATCAGCCCCTTGGAGGGCGACGCTTTTTTGGCTTCGCAGATAAACGACATACCCGTCTGCCGCAAAATCGGGCGCCGCCGTCTGCTGTTCCGCCGAGCGGCGCACATCGCCGAGCGGCACTTTCTGCTTTTGTGCGGCGATGCGCTCCCGCGTCTCTCCGGCGATCACCTGCAAAATGTTCATACCGATATCTCCTCAGGCTTGACTCTCACGTATAAAGTCTTCCAGTTTGGCGGCCGCCGCACCGCTGTCGATCAGCGATTCCGCCAGCCGCACGCCCTCTTCCATAGTCGCCGTCTTTTGTGCGATATACAGCGCCGCGCCCGCGTTCAGGCACACCGCCTGCCGTTTCGCGCCGCGTTCTTCCCCTTTCAGAATCGCACGGGTAATGACGGCATTTTCCTGCGGCGTACCGCCGACCAACTCCGATTTGTCACAGCTCGTATAGCCGAACTGTTCCGGCGTGATCTCGTATGTTTGAAACCAATTGTCGCGGATCTCGCACACCTTGGTCGGCGCACTGGCACTGATCTCGTCCAGCTTATCCTGCCCATACACCACCATGCCGCGCCTCACGCCCAGCTTCATCATAACCTGCGCCATCGGCTCGACCAGCGTTTCATCGAACACGCCGAGCAGTTCCATGTTCGCGCCCGCCGGATTGGAAAGCGGTCCCAAAATATTGAACACCGTGCGGATGCCCAACTCACGGCGAATCGGCGCGACATATTTCATCGCCACGTGATAGTTCTGTGCGAAGAGGAAGCAGATGTTGATATCGGTGAGCAGCGCGGCGCTGCGTTCCGGCGGCAACTGAATGTTCACACCGAGCGCTTCCAGCACATCCGCCGCACCGCTTTTGGAGGACGCCGCCCGATTGCCGTGCTTGGCCACCGGCACGCCCCGCCGCAGCGATCACCATCGCCGCCGTCGTACTGATATTGAACGAATTCGCACCGTCTCCGCCTGTTCCGACGATCTCCAGCGCCTCCACATCGTGCAGCAGCCGCACACAATGCGCGCGCATGCCCGCCGCCGAGCCGGTGATTTCTTCAATGGTCTCCCCCTTCATGGACAGCGCCGTCAAATACGCCGACATTTGCACCGGCGTGGCCGCGCCGCTCATGATCTCGTCCATCACCGCCTGCGCTTCTTCAAAAGACAGATTCTCCTTTCGATACACCTTGAGAATTGCTTCTTTAATCATGGCGAACCACCTCCATAAAATTTGTCACCATTTTGAGTCCCATCGGCGTCATCACCGATTCGGGATGAAACTGCACGCCGAACACGGGATAGGACACATGCTCCACCGCCATCACTTCGCCGTCGTCGCTTTCCGCCGTGACCCGCAGTTCCGACGGCAGCTTCGGACGCACCGCCGACAGCGAATGATACCGTGCCGCCGCAAACGACGGCTCCATACCGGCGAACAACCGATTTTCACCGATCACCCGCACCTGCGACTGCTTGCCGTGCATCAGCCGTTTCGCGTACGAAACCTCGCCGCCGAACACCTGACAGATCGCCTGATGCCCGAGACACACGCCGAAGATCGGGATCTCTCCCGCAAATGCGCGAATCGCCGCCGGACAAACACCGCTGTCCTCCGGTCGTCCCGGTCCGGGCGACAGCACCAAGGCTTCCGGTGACAGCGCCCGCAGTCCCGCC
>CAJKXG010000220.1 GCA_905203795.1 uncultured Oscillospiraceae bacterium
CCGGCGACCGCCACACGGCGGCTGCCGTCCGGCAGTGTGACCGCCTGCTGGGCAGCGCCCTGTACGCGCATCCCCTCCGGCAGCGACAGGTACACCACATCGCCGCGCTCAAACGAGAGCGGGTTGACCAGCGTGCGCACATGCGCATCCGGCGTGGTGGAAAGGGTGCGGTGTTTTTCCTCGTCCAGCGTCGCCAGCACCGCGCGCATCTGCTGTTTGCAGGTGTTGTGCACCTCCGGAATGCAGGTGCCGGGCAGAATGTCGTGGAACTGGTTGACCAGCAGGGTGTTCAGCAGCGGGCGCACGGGCGCTTCGTCTGCCGCCGTGCCGTCCTGCACGGCTTTGGCGACCAAGAGGAACTCCCAATCGTGAATGCCGATCTCCGTTTTGCGGTTGTTGTATTTGATTTCGTGCTGGTTGGTCAGAGTGCCGCGGTGCAGTTCCAGATACAGCTCTTTTGCGTACACCGGCGGTTCGTGCACTTGGGTTTCCAATTCATGCATGAAGTCGCTGACCGTCTGGTGCACCGCGCGCGGGCAACCGTCCACATCGGCGGTGCGGCGCAGCATTTCCAGCGTTTCATATTGCGGTCCGCCGCCGCCGTCTCCCATACCGTAGGCGATCAGCCGCCGTTTGTTGACGGTTTTCACCCGCACGGAGAAGCAGCGCCCGCCGTTGAGGTTGGCGTGCAGGCAGACAGGGTCGGCGTCCGCGCCGGACACGTTGAGATGCGTGAACACCCGCGTGCCGTCCAGCCCCTGCCAGTAAAACGTGTCATAGGGGAACACGTTGGTGTCGTTCCAGCTCATTTTGGTGGTGAGGAAGTATTGCACGCCGCAGCTTTTCATGATCTGCGGCAGCGAGGGGCTGTAGCCGAACGTGTCGGGCAGCCAGAACGCGTCGGAGGTGTAGCCGAAATGTTCCCGTGTGAAGCGCTGTCCCCACAGGAACTGGCGCACCATGTATTCGCCGCCGGTGATGTTGCAGTCGCATTCCACCCACACGCCGCCGTTCGGCTCGTAGCGCCCTTCGCGCACGCGTTCGGCGATGCGGGCAAACAGCGCGGGATAGTGGCGGCGCAGCATATCGCTGTGATAGGAGGAGCTTTGCACAAAATGATGCTCCGGATAGCGATCCATCAGGTTCAGTTGGTTGGAATAGGTGCGGGCGCATTTTTTGACGGTGTCTTCCACCGTCCACAGCCACGCCGTGTCCATGTGCGAATGCCCGATCACGGCGGCAATGGGCGCAGAGGGGGCGTTCGGCTGCGACAGCACGCCCGCCAAAATTTCCCGTGCCCGTGCTACGCCTGCGCGGAACAAGTCTTCTTCCACGCTGTCAAAGTCGTAATACACGACTTTATGTACCTCTTCCAGCGCGTTGAGCAGCTCGGCACGACGGAACGTGTCCTCGCGCCCTTGTGCTTGCAGCAGTTGGTTGACGGTGTGCAGATCGAAATATGCGTCGTAATACAGCTCGTCCTTCATGCACACATCAATGGCGTGATAGGTGTACTGATGTGCGCCTGACCATCTTTCCCGCTCCTGAAACGGCTGGGTGCCGCGTACATAGCGACCGCACCACGCCTCCAACGCGACGTCAAAGGTTTCGCCTGCTTTGGCTTCGGCACAGAGGCGGGCATAGGCGTGGTTGCCGGACGCCGAGGTCGCACCCTTGCCGGCGAAGATGCCGTATTCCGCGCCGTTGACGTAGAGCAGCGTTTCGCCGCCGCCGATGCGCGGGTACAGGAACAGCTCCCGTCCGGCGGCTTCCGACGGGACGGTGAAGCGGCCGCGGAACCAGCCGAAATGCCCCATGTCGCCCCATTTGTCACCGTCCGCCGCCGCGTGCCAGCCCTCAGCAGGAATGGCGTACAGCCGTTCGTCGGTCTCCAGAAACTGCACGTCGTCCAGTGTGCCCACCGTCATGTACATGTGTGTTTCCAGTTGCTTTTCAAACCGCTGCAATTTATCGGTCATGCGTTGTAATTGTCTGTCGTTCAGCATGTGGTTTTCCCTCTTTTCTTGTCCTTTGAGCGTCTCTTCGTTATGGTATAATACCCCCGCCGATTTGTCAAGAGATAACGTTAAGATGTATTTGTGAAAATACAGTGTATTGACGTTTTTAATGGAAACGTGTATGTTTTGTGCGTGACAGTCATGGTATCACATCATTTCCCGATAAAGCATCCTGCGCAGTATTCGATTCGGATGAATTTGCAAAATATCGGTTAGACTATTGACATTTTGAAATGAACCGTATATATTTATCGTATGATATTAGAGAAGGGGAGGTTATAATGTTTGCCAAATTCATTCAGAAATTAGCAAATGTCACCGCGTTTTTTCTTATGGGATTTGTTTCACTGGTGCTGTTGTTAGTGTTTCCGTTTGCATTATCCGCTTTGAACGCGGTTTTATCGGCAAACACGATCGCGGTAATTTACCGGATATTGACTTGGATTTCGCTTATTTCCTTTTTAACGGCGGGCGTTATGAAACTGGTTTGTACTTCGATGGAAATTGTAAAACGAAAATGTGCATTTGGGAAAATAGGCATTGTACAAAAACTATGTATAGCTGTCAGCACGGCTATGTTTGCGTTTATGTTTGCTTTCTTTGTATATATGCTCAATCATCCCGAACAGCATGCTGTGTATGCATTAGATGTACTGTATGTGATATATGCAGCCGTTATGGGCGTATTGTTTCTGATAGGACTTTCCATAAAGGTTAATTAGAATGAATGTAATTGTAAAATTTAAAGAATCGAGGAAAAAAATGAAAAAAATAAAAATTGTCGAAATTTTACTAATCATTGCAATTTTATTGCAAAATATGTTCATTGTGACGACAGCTGATGGTTTTACGAATCAGGCCATTTT
>CAJKXG010000221.1 GCA_905203795.1 uncultured Oscillospiraceae bacterium
GCGGCGAGCGTGCGCATCGGCGATCAGGTCGCGGCGCTGACCGAAAAAGCTGCGTCTTTGCGCGCACAGGCGGCGGAGAGCGGCGATCAGGTGGAAGCGTTGATCCGCGAGCGCAGCGAAAACGAAGCGCGTGTGACCGACTTGCGGCGGCAATCCCGCGAAAAAGCGGAGGAACGCGAACGCGTCGGGCGCGAGGTGGCGCGGCTGGAGGAAAAATACGCCGCCGCCGAACGCGATGCCGACGAGGTGGTGCGCAAGCTATACGAGGAATACGAATTGACCCGCGCGGAGGCGGAAGCGGTGGCGAAGGAGATCGACGATCTGCCCGCCGCCAACCGCCGTTTGTCGGAGCTGAAAGGGCGCATCCGCGCGCTAGGCAGCGTCAACGTGGACGCTATAGAGGAATACAAAGAGGTCAAGGAACGCTATGATTTCCTGTCCGCACAGGTGCACGATGTGGAGGTTTCACGCGATGAACTGCTGAAACTGATCGACGATCTGACCGGACAGATGAAGGAGATGTTCCTCGACCGTTTCAAGCAGATCAACTATCATTTCGGCATCGTGTTCACCGAATTGTTCGGCGGCGGGCGCGCGGAACTCGCGTTGGCGGAGCCGGACGACGTGCTGCGTTCGGGCATCGAGATGCACGTGCAGCCCCCGGGCAAGAAAATCCTCAATCTGGATTCGCTGTCCGGCGGCGAAAAGGCGCTGGTCGCCATTGCGCTGCTGTTTGCGATCCTCAAGGTGACGCCGTCGCCGTTCTGCGTTTTGGACGAGATCGAGGCGGCGCTGGACGATGTGAACGTCGATCGGTATGCGCATTATCTGCGCCGTATGTGCGACAATACGCAGTTTATCGTCATTACCCATCGTCGCGGCACGATGGAGGAAGCCGACGTGCTGTACGGCGTGACGATGCAGGAAAAGGGCGTGTCCAAGCTGTTGGAGCTTCGCGTGGGCGAAGTGGAGGAGAAGCTGGGACTGCAATTGCAAACAACATAATCACACGAAAGGACGATGACCATGGGTCTGTTCAGCAAGATCAGCGCCGGCTTGAAGAAAACGCGCGATTCCTTTGTCGGGCGCGTGAACACGATGCTGCATGCGTTTACGCGCATTGACGAGGAATTGTTTGAGGAACTGGAAGAAATTCTGATCATGGCGGATGTCGGCGCGGCGACGTCCGGCCGCATCTGCGATGCGCTGCGCAAAAAGGTGAAGGAGCAGGGCGTGACCGATCCCGAAGCCGTGAAAACGCTGTTGGCGGAAACGGTGGAGGAGATGCTCACCGGCGGGCAGGAAATGAAGCTGGATACCAAGCCGTCGGTGATTTTGGTCATCGGCGTAAACGGTGTGGGCAAGACCACCACCATCGGCAAAATGGCGGCGCGCTATGCCGCCGAGGGCAAAAAAGTGGTGCTGGCCGCCGCCGATACCTTCCGTGCCGCCGCCATCGAACAGCTTCAGGTGTGGGCGGAGCGCGCCCGTGTGGATATCGTGCATCACGCGCAGGGCAGCGACCCCGCCGCCGTGGTGTTTGACGCGATCGCCGCGTCCAAGGCGCGCGGGGCGGATATCGTCATCTGCGACACCGCCGGACGGCTGCACAACAAAAAGAATCTGATGGAGGAGCTGTCCAAGATCAGCCGTGTTATCGAGCGCGAGCTGCCGGACGCGGACAAGGAAGTGCTGTTGGTGCTGGATGCGACGACGGGACAAAACGCGGTGAATCAGGCACGCGAGTTCAAGAACGCCGCCGGTATCACCGGCATCGTGCTGACCAAGCTGGACGGCACGGCACGCGGCGGTGTGGTGCTGGCCATCCGCGAGGATCTGGATGTGCCGGTGAAGTTCATCGGCGTCGGCGAGGGCGTGGACGATTTGCAGCCGTTTGATCCGGCGGCGTTTGTGCACGGTCTGTTTGAGGAATGAGGGACTGCCATGACGTTTATCATTGCCACGCATAACCCGAAAAAATGCGCCGAGCTGTCGCGCGTGCTGCGTCCGCTCGGTATCGAGGCGGCGACCGACCGCGACTGCGGGCTGGAACTGCCGGAGGTGGAGGAAACGGGCGCGACGTTTGCGGACAACGCCTATCTGAAAGCCGCGTCTGCCTGCAAGGCGAGCGGGCTGCCCGCCATCGCGGACGATTCCGGCTTGATGGTGGACGCGCTGGACGGCGCTCCCGGGGTGTATTCCGCCCGCTATGCGGGAGAGGACGGCACACCGGCGGATTGCAACCGCAAGCTGCTGGACGCACTGCGCGATGTGCCGCAGGCGAAACGGGGCGCGCATTTTGTGTCCTCTATCTGCTGTGTGTTTCCGAACGGCGACACGGTGACGGCAGAGGGGACGGTGAGCGGCAGCATTGCGTTTGCGCCGGACGGCGACGGCGGTTTTGGGTATGATCCGCTGTTTTTGTACGAAGGGCGCTCGTTTGCGGCGATGTCCGCCGAGGAAAAAGACGCGGTCAGCCACCGCGGACAGGCGCTGCGGCGGTTTGCCGTCGCGTTGGAGAACTATCTGAAAGGGGACAACCATGCTTAACGGAAAACAACGCGCGTATCTGCGCGGTTTGGCAAATACGATGGATCCGATCCTGCACGCCGGAAAAGGCGGCGTGTCGGAGGCGATGATCAAGCAGGCGGACGATGCGCTGACGGCGCGGGAGCTGCTGAAAGGGCGCGTGCTGGAGACCGCGCCCGCCGATCCCCGCGAGACGGCGGAAACCATTGCCGCGGCGGTGCACGCCGAGGTGGTGCACGTGATCGGGCGCACATTTGTGCTGTATCGCCGCAACGAAAAAGAGCCGATTCTTCGGCTGCCGAAGTAAAAGGAGACTGCCTGTGTCGATGAAAAAAGCCTTGT
>CAJKXG010000222.1 GCA_905203795.1 uncultured Oscillospiraceae bacterium
CGTCTCCCGCACGGGTCAGCCGCCCGCTGCGCACGCACAACCGATCGGGGCAATCCGCTTCACCAAAACAAATGCCGCCGTCCCGAACGAGCAGCGTCACACGGCAGCCGTCCCGTCCTTCGATTATGCGGGTGGCGTCCGTATCCAGCGGCAGCGTAAAACTGCCGTCCGGCGTTGTGACCAGTGCTTCGACGCCGGTTTTCGCCATCAATGCGCGCGCGGCAAGCCACACGCCCGCGATCAACAGCACCGCCGCTGCGATGCCCGCGTCCACACGCCACCGTTTCACACCGCCACCCCCATACTAACCTATTTATTATATCCGATTTCGACAGAAAGCACAAGAGGGAATCACTGTCCCGCCGAAAAACAGCGATTTGCGGCAATTTCACGAAAAAACCTTGTAAAACGTTACAAAACATTCACAATTGGTATATTGACTTTAGCCAAAGGGAATGGTAAATTATAGAGGTAGTTAGCACTCGGGCATTTCGAGTGCTAAGGGAGATGACAACTATGGCACTGAGCGAACGAAAACAGCGCATTTTGACGCTCATGATCGAACAGTATATCCGCACCGGCGAACCGGTCGGGTCCAAGGCGCTGGCGGAACTGCTGGACAATGCGGTTTCCTCCGCGACGATCCGCAACGACATGGCGGAGCTGTCCGCGCTGGGCTATCTCGAACAGCCGCACACCTCGGCAGGGCGCATTCCCACGGCGGTGGCGTTCCGGCTGTACATCGATCAACTGATGGCGCGCGAACCGCTGGCAGAGGAAAACCGCCGCATGATCGACGATCGACTGGAGCACGCCTCGCACGACCCGGATCGGCTGATCGAAAACGCGGCGCAGGCGCTGGCGGAAGTCACCGGCTGTGCCGCGGTCGGCACAACCCCTTCGGAGCAGGGAACGACCATCCGACAGCTCGACGTGCTGCGCGCGTCACCGCGTGCGGCGGCGCTCATCCTGATGACCGCATCGGGGCTGGTGCGCAACCGTGTCTGCCGCTTTGAGCGGGCGGTGAGCAACGATCTGCTGGAGCAGGCGGCGGCGTTGCTGCAACAGCAATTTTGCGGCGAACCGCTGATCGATGTGACACTGCCCCGTATCCAAAGCCTGATGGGAGCGTTCGGTGAACACGCGTTGCTGCTTGCACCGTTGCTCACCGGGCTGCTGGAACTGGCACAGGAGACCGTCGAAGCGGATGTGTTGCTGACCGGACACCTCAACTTGCTTCGCCACCCCGATTACGCACCCGACCGCGTGCGGCTGCTGCTGCAATTTTTGTCGCAGCGGGAACTGCTGTCGGATATGCTGACGGCGTGTTCCGGCGGGTTGCAGGTAGTGCTGGGCAGCGAAGTGCACCGCCCCGAACTGGACGGTTCGAGCATCATCGTGACGCGATATCGCATCGGGGAGCGCAGCAACGGCGCGATCGGCATCATCGGTCCGCAACGCATGGATTACGCGGCGGCGATCCCCCGCATCGAATATTTTGCACAGTCGCTCGGGCGGCTGCTGCGCGAATGGGCCGATTGAATACGGAAAGGACGGTATAAACGCGATGGATCAGGAAGAAAAGACCACAGTGACCGACGAAACAGCCGCTGCGGAAGAACCGAAATCCGCCGAAACGACGGAACAACCGACCGAGCAGGCAGAGAAACAAGCCGCCGAGAAACCCGCCAAGGAGAAAAAGAGTAAGAAAACGGACACGGCGGCGTTGCTGGCGGAAAATGAACAGCTCAAAAAGGAGCTGGCGGAGATCAAGGATCAACATCAGCGGATACTGGCGGAATACGCCAATTACAAGCGCCGCACCGAGCAGGAGAAAGCGCAGATCGGGCAGTTCACCAAATGCGAGCTGCTGAAGGAACTGTTGCCGGCGCTGGACAATCTCGAACGTGCGGTGGGCGCACCGCCGGGCGACGACTACAAAACCGGCGTGGACATGACCATTCGGCAGTTGCAAAAAGCGCTGAGCGACATGGGACTGGAGCCGATCGAAGCGGAAAACAAGCCGTTCGATCCCGAAATTCATCACGCCGTTATGCGGGAGGACGCAGACGGTGTGGAGCCGGACACGGTGACACAGATGTTCCAAAAAGGCTACAAGGTCGGCGACCGCGTCCTTCGCCCCGCCATGGTAAAAGTCGCCAATTAACACAAAGCAACACAGTCAACCCTCACCAATTTAATCAAGATATATTATAATATTGGAGGAATTCTTATGGCAAAGATCATTGGTATCGACCTCGGTACAACCAACTCGTGCGTAGCCGTTATCGAAGGCGGCGAAGTTGTCGTCATCCCGAACGCGGAGGGCGCGCGCACCACACCGTCTGTCGTGGCATTCAAGAAGGACGGCGAGCGTGTCGTCGGTCGCGTGGCAAAGCAGCAAGCGGTGTCCAACCCCGACCGCACCATTTCGTCCATCAAGCGCGAAATGGGCACGGCGAATAAAGTGACGATCGACGGCAAGGCGTACACGCCGCAGGAAATCTCGGCGATGATCCTGTCCAAACTGAAGCAGGACGCGGAAGCCTACCTCGGCGACAAAGTGACCGAAGCGGTCATCACCGTGCCGGCGTACTTCACCGACGCACAGCGTCAGGCGACCAAGGACGCGGGCAAGATCGCGGGCATGGAAGTCAAGCGCATCATCAACGAGCCGACGGCGGCGGCGCTCGCCTACGGCATCGACAAGGAAGCCGACCAGAAGATCATGGTGTACGACCTCGGCGGCGGTACGTTTGATGTATCCATCATCGAGATGGGCGACGGCGTGCAGGAAGTGCTGGCCACCGCCGGCAACAACCGCCTGGGCGGCGATGACTTCGACCAGCGCATCATCGA
>CAJKXG010000223.1 GCA_905203795.1 uncultured Oscillospiraceae bacterium
GGAATACCCGTTGGAAAATGCGTCGCTGCGTCGGGCGATTTTGGCAAGCGGCGGTACGCTGTTGACCGAATACGCCTACGGCGTGCGCCCCTATCGCGGCTGTTTTTCGGCGCGCAATCGGCTGATGAGCGGACTGTCACACGGTGTATGCGTGACGGAAGCGCCTGCCAAAAGCGGCGCGCTGATCACCGCCACATGGGCGCGGGAGCAGGGGCGCGATGTGTTTGCAATCCCGGGTGCGATCACCGCGCCCAACAGTCAGGGAAGCAATACGTTGATTCAAAAAGGCGCGTATCTGGTGCGAAACGCTTGCGAGGTGCTGCGCGAATATGATATGCTGTTTCCCGACATACTGGATTTGTCGGCGGCGGAGAAGGCGTTTGACCGTCCGGATGCATCGGTCGGTGAATTCTCCGACGCGCGAGCGCAGGCGGGGCGCAAACCGCAGGCGCAAGCGCAAAAGCCGGCTTGTCCGGCGGGGGCATCCGAAACGGCGCGGCGGGTGTTTGCGGAATTGAATGAACAGCCCCGTCTGGTGGATGAGGCGGCGGCCTTGTCGCTGTCCATTCCGGAGACTATGGCGGCGCTCACCGAATTGGAAATGCTCGGCGGCGCACATGGTCACGCAGGACAGCAATACAGCTTGTAAGTGCATGTTGAAAGGATGAACGGCATGTCTGATTTGGTCATTGTGGAGTCGCCCTCCAAGGCGAAAACCATTCAGAAATATCTCGGCGACGGCTATCGCGTTGTCGCTTCGGCGGGTCATATTCGCGATCTGCCCAAAACGCTGCTCGGGGTGGATATCGAGCACGATTTTAAACCGCGTTATGTGGATATTCCGGGAAAATCGGCGCTGATTCGCCAACTGAAAAGTATGGCGCAGGAAAGCGACCACGTGTATCTCGCGACCGACCCCGACCGTGAGGGCGAGGCGATCTCGTGGCATTTGGCGCAGGTGCTCGGTGTCGATCCCGCGTCGAAAAACCGTGTGACCTTCAATGAGATCACCAAAAGCGGCGTGCAGACGGGTATGCAGCATCCGCGCGGCTTGGATTTCGATCTGATCAACGCGCAGCAGGCGCGGCGCATTCTCGACCGCATCGTGGGCTACAAGCTCAGCCCGTTTTTGTGGAGCAAGATCCGCAAGGGGTTGTCCGCCGGTCGCGTGCAGTCGGCGGTGGTGCGGCTGATCGTGGATCGCGAAAATGAGATCCGCGCGTTTGTTTCGGAGGAATATTGGAGCATCGACGCCCTGCTGTCGGTCGGCGCGCGCGGCAAGACGTTTCCGGCGCGGTTTTACGGCACGGCGGGGGAAAAACTGAAAATTGAAAACAAAGAGCAGGCGGACGCGATTTTGGCGGCGTTGGAACAGGCGACCTTTACGGTGAGCGCTGTCAAGCGGGGGACACGCACCATCTCGCCCGCCGCCCCGTTCAGCACCTCCACCATGCAGCAGGAGGCCAGCCGCAAGCTGGGCTTTGCCTCCCGCCGCACGATGAAAACGGCGCAGGAACTGTACGAAGGCGTCGAGGTGGAGGGCTACGGCGCGGTCGGTCTGATCACCTATATGCGTACCGATTCCCTGCGCATTTCGGAGGACGCGCGCCGCGAGGGCAACGACTATATCCGCGCACGCTACGGCGACACGTATCTGCCGGAAAAACCGCGCTATTTCAAGTCGAAAAGCAACGCGCAGGACGCGCACGAGGCGATCCGCCCGACGATGCCCGCCCTGACGCCCGATCAAGTCAAGCATTCGCTGAGCAGCGATCAATATCGGCTGTATAAGCTGATCTGGGAGCGGTTCACCGCCAGTCTGATGGCGAATTGCGTGCAGGATACCTGCCAGGTGGACATCGACGCGGGCGAGTACCGTTTCAAATCTTCCGGCTATACCGTGCGGTTTGACGGATACACCGTGCTGTACGAAGAAGGCAAGGACGAGGAGACGGAGGACGGCGGTTCGCTGCCGCCGCTGAACGAGGGCGATGTGCTGACCCGCCGTGAGCTGAAGGGCAATCAGCATTTCACCCAGCCGCCGCCCCGTTACACGGAAGCGACGCTGATCAAGACGATGGAGGAAAACGGCATCGGTCGTCCGGCGACATATGCGCAGACCATCAGCACGATCATGCTGCGCGAATATGTCGAGCGGGAGGGCAAGGCGCTCAAGCCGACGGCGCTCGGCGAGGTGACGACGCAGTTGATGAAGGATCAGTTCCCGCAGATCGTGGATGTGGAGTTCACCGCCCACATGGAAAAGCAGTTGGACGATGTGGAAAGCGGCAAGAGCGATTGGGTGGACACGCTGGATAATTTCTACGGCGATTTCGCCAAAACGCTGGAAAAGGCGGAGCAGACGCTGTCCGGCGAGCGCATCAAGGTACCCGAAGTGGAAAGCGATGTGGTCTGCGAGCTGTGCGGACGCAAAATGGTGGTCAAATCGGGGCGGTACGGCAAGTTTTTGGCGTGTCCGGGGTATCCCGACTGCAAGAACACCAAGCGCATTGTAGAGGAAACGGAGGGCGTTTGCCCGAAGTGCGGCGGGAAGATCGTGGCGAAAAAATCGCAGAAGGGACGCAAGTTCTACGGCTGTTCGCAGTATCCGAACTGCGATTTCGTCACGTGGAACGAGCCAAGCGGCGAAGTTTGCCCCAAATGCGGCAAGACGCTGTTTAAGCGCAAGGGCAAGAACGGCGGTCTGTTCTGCATCACCGAAGGCTGCGGCTATGAACAGAAAGCGTAAGAAACGATGAACGATACAACAATCACCGTGCTGGGCGCGGGTCTGGCGGGCTGCGAGGCGGCATGGGCGGCGGCCAACGCCGGTGTGCCGGTGCGGCTTGTCGAGATGA
>CAJKXG010000224.1 GCA_905203795.1 uncultured Oscillospiraceae bacterium
TGAAACTGTGGGCAGGACGCTTTCAAAAGGAGATCGACAAGAAAACCAACGATTTCAACTCCTCCATCTCCTTTGACTGCCGCATGGCACAGGAGGATATTCTCGGCAGCATGGCGCACGCCGCGATGCTGACCGTGCAGGGCATTATCTCCGCCGAAGACGGCGCGGCGATTCGGGACGGACTGACGGCGATCGCGGAGGATCTGCAAACCGGTCGCCTGACCGTCGATCCCAACGCCGAGGACATCCACACGTTTGTGGAGGGAGAGCTCACCGCCCGTATCGGCGACGCGGGCAAGCGGCTGCACACAGGTCGCAGCCGCAACGATCAGGTGGCGCTGGATATCCGGCTGTACCTCAAAAACGCCGTCAAACCGTTGCGCGCCCAGTTGTTGGAATTGATCGGCGTCCTCTGCAACCGTGCGGAACAGCACGCCGACACCATCCTCCCCGGCTACACGCATCTGCAACGCGCCCAGCCCATCACGTTCGGGCACCATCTGATGGCGTATGCGGAAATGCTGCTGCGCGATATCGGGCGGCTGGATGACGCCGTGCGCCGTATGGATGTGTCGCCGCTCGGCAGCGGTGCACTCGCGTCCACCACCTACCCGCTCGACCGCGAGGCGGTGGCGGCGCAGCTTGGCATGTCCGGCATCACGCACAATTCGCTGGACGGCGTGTCCGACCGCGATTTTGCGGTGGAATTGGCGGCGGCGTTGTCGCTCGTCATGGTGCACCTGTCCCGTTTTTCGGAGGAGATCATCCTTTGGTGCTCGTGGGAATTCAAATTTGTCGAGCTGGATGACGCCTTTTCCACCGGCTCGTCCATCATGCCGCAGAAGAAAAATCCCGACATCGCCGAGCTGGTGCGCGGTAAATCGGGACGTGTGTTCGGCGACTTGATGACATTGCTCACCATGCTCAAGGGACTGCCGCTTGCGTATAACAAGGATATGCAGGAGGACAAGGAAGCGATCTTCGACGCGCTGGATACCGTGACGATGTGCCTGACCGCATTCATCCCCATGATCGACACCATGCGGGTGCTGCCCGACAACATGCGCAAGGCGGCGGCGGGCGGCTTTATCAACGCCACCGACTGCGCGGATTATTTGGTCGGCAAGGGGCTGCCGTTCCGCGACGCCTATAAGGCGACCGGCACGCTGGTCGCGCAGTGCATCGAACGCGGGCTGACACTGGAAACGCTGCCGCTGGAAGCGTATCAGGCGGTGTGTCCGCTGTTTGCGGAGGATGTGTACGAGGCGATCTCGCTGGAGCGCTGTGCGATGATGCGCGGGGTGATCGGCGGTCCCGCGCCGGAACGGGTGCGGGCGGAAATCGCACGGGTACGGACCATTTGTGAAGGACTGGTGGAAGAACATGAATAAGATCAAAGTCGGCATTCTCGGTGCGACCGGCTACGCGGGCGTGGAGCTGGTACGGCTGCTGCTGCGCCATCCGAACGTGACACTCGCGGCGGTCAGCTCCGTCTCGTTTGAGGGGCAGTCCATCAGCGATGTGTATCCCGCCCTGCGCGGCATCTGCGATATGCCGTGTGTCACCGCCGACGAAGCGGTGGCGGTGAGCGACGTGGTGTTTGCCGCGCTGCCGCACGGGTTATCGCAGGACACTGCGGCGGTGTGTGTCGCCGCAGGCAAAAAATTCATCGACATCGGCGCGGATTTCCGCTTGGACGACCCCGCCGCTTATGAAAAATGGTACGGCTGCGAGGTGCGTCATCCCGAACTGCATGAGCAGGCGGTGTACGGTCTGCCGGAGCTGTTCCGCGACGACATCCGCCGCACCTCCATCATCGGCAACCCCGGCTGCTACCCCACCAGTGTCGCACTGGGGCTCGCTCCCGCACTGCGCGGCGGTTTTGTGGAGACGACCGGCATCGTGGTGGATTCCAAATCCGGCACGACCGGCGCAGGGCGCAAACCGGCGCAAAACACGCATTTCCCCGACTGCAACGAGCATTTTTCCGCCTACAAGGTAGCGGCGCACCGCCACACACCGGAAATCGAGCAAACACTCACCAAAGTGGCGGGCGAAGCGGTCACCATCACCTTCGTGCCGCATCTGCTGCCGGTCAACCGCGGCATCCTCTCTACTATGTACGCCCGTCTGAAGAACGGCGTGACGGCGGACGCCGTGCGCGCGGCCTATGAGGACGCGTACCGCGACGAACACTTCGTGCGGGTGCTGCCCGCCGGACGCGAGGTCAACATTCACAGCGTCCGCGAATCCAACTATTGCGATATCCAACTGTACACCGACCCGCACACCGGTCTGCTGATCGTCACCTCGGTGATCGACAACATGGTCAAGGGCGCGGCGGGACAGGCGATCCAGAATATGAACCTGCTGTTCGGACTGCCGGAAGCGACCGGCATTGATATGATCCCCACAGCATTTTGATCGAGGAGGGTTTCCCATGGCGACATTCATCGACGGCGGCGTGACCGCACCAAAAGGGTTTCGTGCAGCCGGCATCCATTGCGGCATCCGCAAAAACCGCACCAAAAAGGATCTGGCGCTGATCGTTTCGGATGTTTCCGCATCTGCGGCGGCGGTGCACACACGCAATCTCGTGAAAGGCGCGCCCAACACCGTTACGGCGGCGCATCTGGCGGACGGCACCGCCCGCGCCATCATCTGCAACAGCGGCATTGCCAACACCTGCGCGTTTGACGGCGTGGAAAAAGCGACCGCTATGTGCGAGTTGGCGGCAAAAGCGTTGGGGCTGAAAACCGAGGACGTGCTGGTCGCGTCCACCGGCGTGATCGGTCCCTCCATCCAGCTCGAACCCATCGAGCAGGGGCTGCCCGCGCTGGTCGCGGCGTTGT
>CAJKXG010000225.1 GCA_905203795.1 uncultured Oscillospiraceae bacterium
CGCCCGCTTTGTCGCACATCACGATGTCGCGCAGCCCGAGCTGCATCAGCATATCCGCAATGGCAGTGCCGGCCGCGCCTGCGCCGTTGATGACCGCCCGCACCTCCTCGATGCGGCGACCGGTCAGACGGCAGGCATTGATGACGGCGGCGGCGACAATGATCGCCGTCCCGTGCTGGTCATCGTGGAACACGGGAATATCACACACCTCTTTCAGCCGCCGCTCGATCTCAAAGCAGCGCGGCGCGGCGATGTCCTCCAGATTGATGCCGCCGAAGCTGCCGGCGATCAGGCTGATGGTGTGCACGATCTCGTCCACGTCCTTGGAACGCACACACAGCGGGATCGCGTCCACGTTGCCGAACGCCTTAAACAGCGCGCATTTGCCTTCCATAACCGGCATACCCGCCTCCGGCCCGATGTCGCCCAGCCCCAGCACCGCCGTGCCGTCGGTGATTACCGCGACCAGATTGGCGCGGCGGGTCAACTCATAGCTTTTGTCGATGTCCTTCTGTATCTCCAGACACGGCTGCGCCACGCCCGGGGTATAGGCGAGCGACAGGTCGTCCCGCGTATTCATCGGTACACGGCAAATGACCTCGATTTTGCCCTGCCACTCCTTGTGCAGGCGCAGCGATTCTGATGCGTAATCCATGATATGATCCGTCCTTTTTATATGATAGGTTCATTCTATCACATTTGCCGGATAAATGCAATCTTGCCGCAAACTTTAGATGAAAATGTCGTAAAAACTCGTTCACATAATTTTAAAAACTATTTCTCACAATTTTGCCGCAAAATTCTATTGCAATACGGCTCATGATATGATAAGATACTCGTCGAAGGGATGTGCGACATTGGAAAGCGCTGTCTTTCCGATTTTGTGCCTTGTGCGGCGGATATGACGCCGCACAGGTGTCTTCGCCAAAATCGACGCAGTTTTTCGGAAAGGAAAGGTCATAACCATGAGCGAAACGGCGACAAAAAAACGACCGCTTGTATGTTATACGTTGGGGGAGGAGCTGTTCAACGCCATCACCCACGGCGTCGGCGCAGGGCTGGCGATCGCAGGGACGGTGATTTTGCTGGTGATGTCGCGCGGGGCGTGGCAGGTGGTGGCTTCGGCGATTTACGGCGCGGGCATGATTTTGCTGTTCACCATGTCCTGTCTGTATCATTCGCTCACCAATCCGACCGGCAAATACGTGATGCGCGTGTTTGATCACACCACCATTTTTCTGTTGATCGCGGGGACATACACGCCGTTTACGCTGGTGACGCTGCGGGAAGGCGGGTATACGGCGCTCGGCTGGACGCTGTTCGGCATCGTGTGGGCGGTGGCGATTCTCGGCATCACGCTCAACGCCGTCAGCCTCGAACGCTTCAAAAAGCTGTCGATGGTGTGCTATGTCGCCAGCGGATGGTGCATCGTCGCCGCCACATGGCCGATGATGCAGAGCATGGACAGCCGCGGGCTGCTCTTGTTGCTGCTCGGCGGGGTGATGTACACCGGCGGGTTGGTGTTCTATCGCCTGAAAAAAATCAAATATATGCACAGCATTTGGCATTTGTTTGTGCTGACGGGCGCGATTTTGCATTATTTCTGTATTCTATTCTATGTTGTCGGGTAAAATAGATTGGCGAAATGCCGATTTCGCCCCGATAAATGCAATTCCTTTTCGTTGAACATGCTTAAAGTGTAAAAAGACGGTTAAAATTTTCACAAACACCTTGAAAATTCCGTCCGAAAGCGGTATGATATGAGAAGAATTTCAAAGTTATGGAGGTAGTATCAATATGTCCGTTAAAGTTGCTATCAATGGTTTCGGTCGTATCGGTCGTCTGGCGTTCCGTCAGATGTTCGGCGCGGAGGGGTATGAGGTCGTCGCGATCAACGATCTGACCGATCCCAAAATGCTCGCTCACCTGCTGAAGTACGATTCTGCGCAAGGTCGTTATGACGGCGAAGTCGAGGCGAAAGAGGACGCGATCGTTGTCAACGGCAAAGAGATCAAGATCTATTCCGAGAAAAACGCTGCCGACCTGCCGTGGGGCCAGATCGGTGTGGACGTCGTGCTGGAGTGCACCGGCTTCTACTGCTCCAAAGAGAAGTCTCAGGCGCACATCAATGCCGGCGCGAAGAAGGTCGTTATTTCCGCTCCTGCGGGCAACGATCTGAAGACCATCGTGTTCAGCGTCAACGAGAACACCCTGACCAAAGAAGACACCATCATCTCCGCTGCGTCCTGCACCACCAACTGCTTGGCGCCGATGGCGAAAGCGCTGAATGACTATGCGCCGATCCAGAGCGGTATCATGACCACTGTCCATGCGTACACCGGCGATCAGATGATCCTCGACGGTCCGCATCGCAAGGGCGATCTCCGCCGTGCGCGTGCCGGCGCTGTCAACATCGTTCCGAACTCCACCGGCGCGGCGAAAGCCATCGGTCTGGTGATTCCGGAACTGAACGGCAAGCTGATCGGTTCTGCGCAGCGCGTGCCGGTGCCGACGGGTTCCACCACGCTGCTCGTGGCGGTCGTCAAGGGCAAGGACATCACCAAGGAAGGCATCAACGCGGCGATGAAAGCGGCGGCTTCCGAGTCCTTCGGCTACAATGAGGATCAGATCGTGTCCTCCGACGTGATCGGTATGCGTTACGGCAGCCTGTTCGATGCTACGCAGACGATGGTCGCGAAGATCGACGACGACACCTATCAGGTGCAGGTCGTGTCGTGGTACGACAACGAGAACTCCTACACCAGCCAGATGGTCCGCACCATCAAATATTTCGCTGAGCTGTAAGATTCGCTTGCAAAATCGCGCCGTGTCCTTTGGGGCACG
>CAJKXG010000226.1 GCA_905203795.1 uncultured Oscillospiraceae bacterium
ATCATGGCTCCAGTCGTTTTACAGCCGAATCTCCCAAAAGCTATTGACAAATCACGCAAAACGCGCTATCATGATTCCATAATCCATAAAGAGTGATGCGAGGGACAGACCCGTTGACCATCCAGCAACCTACTGCAAGGCAAGGTGCTAAAGTCTGATTGATGGGTGTACATACCGGCGTTTTACACACCTGTCAAACGATGGGTGTGTTTTTTTACCCTCTCTTTGTGGTGTATATCCGGAAGGGAGGTTTCGATATGTCAAAAATCAAATCTTTGTTATCTATTCATACCGGCAGAATCTATGTATATCTGGCAACCAAGGACATCGGCAAGCGGTTTTTGCAAGATGCAGAAGCGGAGGGATTTACTTTCGGCGATGGAACAAAACCAACAGCAAACCATATATCTGATATTTTCGCAATTCATGACGATATGACAATTAACCATGTTGGTTTTATCGGTCATATAGCCTATCAGGCGGCGGACCGTATCGGCGATAAACCGTTGGTGAAAATCGATTATCGGGATATGTTGAAGCATGCAGAGTAAAGCGCCTAGAGGCGGACATGAAGGGAGAATATAGGATGAAAAATAAGAGTTGGAAATATCCCGTTGGCACTTTGGCGGACAAGATGTTCGACGGAAACAAGGACGGGAATTTAGATGCTTTTGAAACAGCGTTTCGTGATGCGTATTTGGATGAAATGAGCCGCAATGCGGAAGAGGAATGCAACAAGCCGAAAAGCCACTATACGACGGTGGAAACTCATACAAAAAAAGAGACCCCAACCGAAAACGATAGTTCGATTGGCGCTCAGTTGTTCATCCTTGCTCTTGCGATCGTTATATTGATTGGCAGTATCATTCTGGCGTTGTCTGTGAAAGGCGGCGCGTTCATTCGTGGGGGGATTCTTTTTGCAGCTGTTGCCATTGCCGTTGGCTTGTTGAAATTCGCCGGACTGTATGAGTAAAGCCTTGTCCGAAAACGGCACGGATCATTCAAAATCCAATACGATTCCGAGATCTGGCATGGTCGTCGAAAAACGTGCAAAACGGGGGAAATAGGGGGAGTTCTGCCTGCAAATACTTGACAAGTATCTCCAGTTTATGGTATTCTTTTTGCAGATATGAAGGAGGTATGTCTATGTTCTGTGAAAAATGCGGCAAACAGATTCCGGACGATGCGGCTTTCTGCGAATTCTGTGGTCAAAAAGTGGCAGAGAAGGCGGCGGCGCCGACTGCTCAGCCTCAAGCGGCCGTTCCTGCGCAGCAACCTCAGACGATGCCTGTGCAGCAGCCTCAGTCGGTTCCTGCGGCGGTCGCACCCGCACCTGTTGCGGCGGCGGCAGCGCCGGCGGCAAGCGGCACGAGCGCCAAGGATTTCCTTGCCAAGAACAAGCTGTGGCTGATTATCGCCGCTTGTGTACTCGTGGTCGTCATCGCCGTGATTGCCGTTGTGGTGACACTGGGCAAACGAGTGGATATGAGCAAGTACATCAAGGTCGAAGTGACCGGCTATAACGGCTATGGCGAGCTGGAGTATGACTTTGACAGCGACTCCTTTGTCAAGCGGGTGAAGGGCGATAAGAGCGCCAAGAGCTACAGCGAGGATGACGAAAACGATGACATTACCTCGTCTCTCAATAAGCTCAACTCCGCCCTTTCGGATGCGGCGGATTACGCGCTCATCGTGGATGCGCTGGAGATCGAGACGGAACTGCCGGAGGGGAAGGACGACGAGCATCTGTCCAACGACGATGTGGTGAAATTCACCTTCACATTTGACGCGGCTGTGGCGAAAAAATACGGTATCACCGCCAAGACCGTGACATATGAATATACGGTGAGCGATCTGACGGAAGCCAAGACGTTCGATGTGATGCAGTATTTCGATCTGACCTTCAGTGGTATCGACGGCGAAGGTCGCGCCAGCATCAAGAGTACGGCGGCGGAAGTCAAGGTGGGCGATGCGACATTCACCATCGAGGAAGATTCGTCGTATGTGTCCTGCACCTTTAAGAATGGCCGAAGCGGCTCGTTCAATATCCGTATGACCGACTACGCCGGCGGCCTCAGCGTGGGCGACACTGTCAAATTGCAAGCCGGCGCGGAGGAAGATGAATTTGCCGCGCAGGGCGTTATCCTGACCAACCTGACCAAAGAGATCAAGGTGGAGAAGCTCGGCAAATATGTCACGAAACTGAGCGACGTGTCCGAGGTGCTTTCCGCCATCACGGAAAAGGGCAAGGAAACGGTCAGCAACTACCTCTATTCCGATTGGTCGGGTGCGGTGCACAACTCGTGGTGGGGTTCGTTTGAGAATCAGTCGGTCGGCGAGGATATGGCGCTGTACAAGACGATCATGACCACGCCGAAGGATACCACCGACAGCACCCACAGCAGATTGTGGTGCGTTTATTCCGTGACGCTGAACGACAGCCAGATGGAAGCGCCCACCGTCTACTATTTCGCCGTCAGCTATCGCAATCTGACCCTCGATCCGAACGGCGAGCTGGACAATGCGGACGATCTCCGCTATGACAAACGCACCAGAGGATACACGTCGTTTGACGAGCTGTTCAACGAGCAGATTACGGCGTACAATCTGAATGTCGAGCAATCCGAGAATTAAGACATTAAAAACATATTAGGAGGAAATGATCATGGCATTTTGTAGATATTGCGGTTCTGCGTTGCAGGACGGACAAGTGTGCGGTTGCCCGCAGGCACAGGCCGATGCACAGGCTGCCGCTATGCAGGCTGCCGCCGTGCAGCAGCCCGTCGCCGCCCAAACGGCGGTTGCACAGCAGCCGGTCGCCA
>CAJKXG010000227.1 GCA_905203795.1 uncultured Oscillospiraceae bacterium
CCGGCGGGAATGTCTGTCCTGCGGCAAACGGTTTACAACGTATGAGATCATCGAAAGTCTGCCGATCATTGTGGTGAAAAAGGACGGCTCGCGCGAGGCGTTCGACCGTGAAAAACTGCTGGCAGGGCTGCTGCGCGCCTGCGAAAAACGCCCTGTATCGGTGGGGGCATTGGAAAAAGCGGCGGACGAGATCGAAGCGAGCCTGCAAAATTCGCTCGACCGTGAGGTCGCGTCCATGCGTATCGGCGAATACGCAATGGAGGCGCTGAAATCCATCGATGAGGTGGCGTATGTACGCTTTGCGTCGGTGTATCGGCAGTTCACCGACGTCAGCGGTTTTCAGGAAGAGATCAGCCGTCTGCGGACGGAATAGGCTACAGGATATTTTCCGGCACCGGGCGTTCGGAATCGTGCAGATTCTGAAGCTGTGTGCGGCAACGGGTGAGTTCGGAGAAGAAATGCTCCGTATCACCCGTTTTTAGCAATACGGGCAGTATGGAGGCGGTTTCCTCGATCGCCGCCACATCCCGATGATACAAAAAGAACGGGAATTGCCGTGTTTCGCGGCGAAATTTTTCGGGAAACGCGTCCGCCAGCGTCTGCGCCGCCGTTTCGTTTCCCTTCGTTTGCGCCGTTTCGATCTCGCTCAGCGCAGCCAACAGCGTCTCTGTCCCGTCGTCCAGCTTGTGCAGCGACCAGATGCACGCCGCCGACACCGCGATCAGCAGGGCGGCGGCGATGAACAGGCGTTTCATGGGCTGTCCTCCTTCCGCAGGATGAAATACTGCTTCGATTTATCGGCGGTCATCAAAAACACATCCGCGGGCGTGCATTGCTCCTTGCGCAGCGTACTGCGCACCCACTGTTCGTCCACGTTGCACAGCTTCATCGCCCAGTCGGACATCCGCCCGTCGTTGATGACCACGACCGGCATCCCGTCGTCCGGCGGCGATATCCCTACGTCGGCGGCAGTGGCGGGCTGCTGCGCGGGATACAGAAACAGGCTGATCTGCCCGCCTGTCTCCGCGACGGCGTATTGCACCTGTTTAATATCAAACACATTTTGCCGACGCATATATTCCGCCAGATCGGCGACGGTCATACGCAGCTTTTTCAGCGCTTTCTGCTGCAATTGCCCGTCCCGAATGATCACCACCGGATTGCCGCTGATCAGTGCCGCGACCTTCGGCATTTTCAGCATCAGCCCCGACAGCAGCAGTTCCAGCGACACCAGCACCGCGATGGGCACCAACCCGTTGAGCAGCGGCACACCGCTTTCCTGCATCGGCACGGACGCCATGTCCGCGATCAGCAGCGTGACCACCAATTCGATCGGCTGCAAGTCGCTGAGCTGCCGCTTGCCCATGATGCGCATGGCGGCGATGAGCACCAGATAGATGACAATGGTGCGAATGGCGGTGATGGTCATGCCCGTTCCCCCCTTATGTTTGTTTTGCGCTAAGTATGTGCGGTTTTCCGCGCATTATGCGCTTTGAAAGGAGAGTTTCCCATGCTGCAACTGGTTCTCGGCCGCTCCGGCAGCGGCAAGACACAATACATCTGCCAAGCCGTCGCCGAAGCGGTACGGGCGGGCGAAGCACGTGTGCTGCTGTTGGTGCCGGAGCAATATTCGTTCGAGAGCGAACGGGCGCTGCTGCGGCTGCTCGGCGCGCGGGACGCGACCCGCGTGCAGGTGCTCAGCTTCACCCGCTTGGCGGAAACGGTGGCACGGGAGCTGGGCGGCGGTGCGGGACGGCGCATCGACGAAGTGACGCGTGTGCTGCTGATGAGTCAGGCGCTGGAAAGCGTTTCCGATACACTGACCTTGTACCGCCGTCACACCGCTGACGCGTCGTATGTCTCCTCCATGCTGCTCGCGGTGCAGGAATGCAAGCAGTATGCCGTCTCCCCCGAGCGGCTGGAACAGACGGCAGACGCGTTGCCGGAAGGCTTGCTGCGCGGCAAGGTGCGGGAGCTGTCCCGCATTTTCGGCGCCTATGAAGCGCTCGCCGCCAACGCGTACATCGACCCGCTGGATGCGTTGACGCTGCTGGCGAAGCAGTTGCCGGACAGCACGCTCACACAGGACGCAGTGGTATTCGTGGACGGCTTCAAGGGCTTCACCGAACAGGAAATGGCGGTGCTGGACGGGCTGATCCGGCAAACACGGCGCATGACGGTCGCGCTGACCGCCGACACGCTGTCGGAGGAGGGCGGGCGATACGCACTGTTTGCACACGTCATCCGCACCGCCAACCGCCTGATCCGCATGGCGCGCGACCACAACATCCCCGTCGCCGCGCCGGTGCATCTGAACGATCATCCCCGCACCGCCGACCCCGCGCTGCGTGCGCTGGAGGCAGGCGTATTTCGTCCGCGAGCGGTGGTGCGAAACGAGCCGAGCGACACGGTGACGGTTGCGCCTTGTGCGGACATATACGCCGAATGCGCGCTGGTCGCCCGCACCATCCGCCGCCTGTTGCGCACCGAAGGGCTGTGCTGTCGGGATTTCGCGGTGGTGGCGCGTAATTTATCTGCCTATGACGGCATTTTGGATGCGGCGCTGGAAAAAGCGGGCATTTCGTATTACATGGATCGGCGGGAGGATGTGCTGACCGAGCCGCTGGGGACGCTGATCCGCAGTGCGCTGCGCTGTGCGACAGGCCGCATGGACAGCGGTGAACTGCTGCAACTGCTCAAAACGGGGTTGCTCGGCTTTTCGGCGCATTCGATCGCGTTGCTGGAAAATTATGTGTATCTCTGGAATATCAGCGGCAGTGGTTGGCGGCAGACATGGGAATGGAATCCCGCCGGTC
>CAJKXG010000228.1 GCA_905203795.1 uncultured Oscillospiraceae bacterium
GGATGTAATCCGTGTAGGGCGCGGGCGTCTTACCGTCCAGCCGTGCGGGGGTGAATTCCGCGATCTGCACGGGACTTGCGCCGATGGTCTTGGTGATCTCCAACTTATAATACGCATACTTCACCTGCTGCGCCATGGTAAACGTCTTGGTATCGTGACGCGCCGAGAAGGTCACACCGCTCTGCGAATCGATTTCGGTATACGTCTTGCCGTCCGCCGAGCCGTACAGCTTCCATTCCTGCGGGTCGCGCTCCGGCGCATCCTCGGCGGCGGTCACACTGTATTGCTGGAACGTGATGGCGCGGTCGTAACTCCACGTCACCACCACCGGCCACGTGATGTTGCTGCCGCTGGCGGTGTTGCCGGCATAAAACTTCGTATCCACACTGCCGTCGAACATATTGCCGGCGATCTGCCCGCCATCGGTCGGTTCGGCCGTCGAAGTGACCGACGCGATCTGTGCTTCCGCCGTGTCGGGATCGTCGATGAGCAAGTTGCCCAGTGTCTGATACGAGCCGAAGCCGGCCTTCGTGCCCTTGAGCGAATTGATCAGGTTGGTCACGGCGGCACTGTTTTCGTAGTTATATGCTATAATGTTCCCGTTCTCATCTTTTTTTGCTGATTTGTCGTTGGTGAACGCGGTCATTTCTTCTTGCAGTAGCTCGCGCACCTTTTGGTAATTCGCCTTGAGGGTGGCACTGTTGCCGGTCATACCGCCGTTGTAGTTCGCGACAGCACCCGGACCGCCCGACCACAGCGTGTGTTCGTTGATCTGGATGCGTTCGTTGTCCACGCCGCCGAATACCATCGCGCCGATGAACCCGTTGCCGATGGGGGTCGCCTGCGACGACCAATCCGTCGCGGGGGCGGTAAACCAGGTTTTCAAGGGAATCACCTCTTCCGTTTGGGATACGGCGGTCACAGCCGTACCGCTCATCGCTGTCCCTGCCAGCATAGCCGCTGTCAGCAGCATACTGATGGTCTTTTTGAACATGCCCGTTTCCTCCTTTTGCAGATCCTACAGCATTTTCTACAAACAAGTATATTGCAAACGCCCGCGCCATGCTATATAATAAATCTACCAAAACTTATAAAAATCTCACTTGCTGATACGGAGGTGGGAACATGCATCTGTTGTCCATCTACGCGCAAAAGCTCGCGGTCGAATTCCGCGCGGTGTCGTATGTCGAGCAGCCGCGCGAGGACGCGTTATACGACTACACGCCGGAATTCAGCAGCATCGGGTATATTCTCGGCGGCGAAGGCTCCATCGTCGTCGAAGGGGTCGATCTGCGTCCCGAAGCGGGCGACTTGTACCTGCTACCCGCCAAAACACAGCAATCCTACAGCAGTTTCAGCGACAACCCCTATCATAAATATTATTGTCACTTCACCGCGACCGTTGCAGGACGAAATTTTTTTGAGCTGGTGAAAGTACCGCTGCGCATTCACATCGGGCAAAACGAAACGGTGCGGCACGTGTTCGAGGAATTGTGCGCCCTGCAAGCAGAGGCGCACCCCTTGGCAGGGCTGCGCATGCGGTCGCTGGTGGAACAACTGCTGTATTTGTATCTGACCGAGGGCGGTACCGCGCAGACCGATCCTGCACCCGCAAAAAAGCAGGAAGCGATCGAAGAAACGCTCTTATACATCGAAGAGCATCTCAGCGAGGATTTGTCGGTGGCACATCTGGCAGAACGCTGTTTTTTCAATTCCAACTATTTTGCGCGCCTTTTCAAGGAAAACACCGGTGAAACGCCCAAGCACTACATTCTGCACCGCCGCAATCAAAAAGCGATCGACCTGCTGCTCACCACCTCGCTCGGCATCGCGGACATCGCCGCACGGACAGGCTTCGACAACGCCAGTTATTTCTCCAACACCTTCAAAAAGCTCAACGGGCTCGCCCCGGGCGAGTTTCGGAAGTTGTCCACGGGCAAAGAGATATAGTCAAGACCACCGGCATAGTCGGTGGGCTTGTACTCTGCGTTGTAAATCGATATGACCATATTCCTCAAAAAAGAAAAACAAGATGCAGTATACTCACAATGTCAGCCCAATGTTAGAATCTAATACCTATTCGCTGAACAAAGCACTCTCGTCTGAATACGATTCATGCGATGGTCAGTCTTCCGACGATTCTTTGTTGGTACAACATCCGATGCTTCGCAAAGTATAGGGATGGATACAAACGGACATTCTGGGACGGTGGCAAAATACAAAAAATAAAAGTCGATCACCAAGCGATGACCGACAGTGTTATTAAACAAGTTCCGAGTATTCTTGAACATCCAAATCTCATGATGGAATCCCAGTCAGCATCCGGAAGACTTACATTATTGGGCAATGTTTATGACGCGGCAAGTAATCCGGTTCTTGATATTTTGGAACTGAATCCGACGAATAACGGTCATGAATTGGATATTATCAAAATCGCAGGTGCATACGGAAAAGATACAAATCTGCAAAATTTCGTATATAATAGCACCATTCTTTATACTACGCCGGATAAAAATAAATTGAGCAAGTGGCTGACGGCTAATAGGCTCCAATTGCCGTTCGCTCTTACTCAGTCTCTTGCTCCTGATACAAGTATATACAACTCTGCCGAAAATATCAAGAAAAATTTTTCCATTCCTAAGCAGGCACAGGATTTGCTTGAGAAACTGGAGCGCAGCGTAATAGACGAAACCACGTATCTTACGAAAAACAAGCGGTTTTGCATGGGCAAACCTGCATGGTCACCCGATGGAATATCTACACCCCAAGACCACATGCCGCATGCAATTTCCCACAAAATGTGCGGCGGCGCATT
>CAJKXG010000229.1 GCA_905203795.1 uncultured Oscillospiraceae bacterium
CAAGCGGTAAGAGATGCTTATGATGTCTTTTTTGCAGTTTTTATCGGAGAAACTTGCAAAAAAAATCGAAAAAAGTGAGATTTTCCTCTTGCAAGTGACACAGCAGTGGTGTATAATATGTTAAAATTCTGTAAAAATTATAAGGAGGGCATTTACATGAAAAAAGCAAAGATTCTGGCTGTTGTGGCGGCTGTTGCTTTGACAGTCATGTCTTTGGCCGGCTGCACAGGCAGCGGTAGCAGCGACAGCGCGAAGAAACTGGTCATCGGCGGCACCGGTCCGATCACCGGCGAAGCGGCTTCCTACGGTATCTCCGTGAAGCAGGGCGCCGAGCTGGCGGTCAAAGAGATCGGCAAGATCAACGGCATGGAAATCGAATTCCTGTTTGAAGACGACGTGGCGGATCCGGCGAAGGTCATGACCGCGTACGAGACCTTGATGGACAAAGACATGAAGGTGTTCATGGGCGCTGTGACGTCCGGTGCATCCGTCGCGCTGAACGAGTCGATTGCGAAGGACGGTATCTTCCAGATCACCCCCAGCGCATCGCAGATCGAGGCGGCTTCGGTCAACAGCAACGCGTTCCGTATCTGCTTCACCGACCCGCTGCAGGGCAAGGCGATGGCGGAGTACATTTATCAGACGGTCGGTCTGAAAAAAGCAGGCATCATCTATAATCAGGATGACAGCTATTCCACCGGTATGTACAACGCGTTCAAAGCGCGCTTTACCGAACTGGGCGGCACTGTTGTGGCGGACACCTCCTTCAGCAAGGATGCGAAGGACTTCAACGCGCAGGTGACCACTGTGAAGAGCAGCGATGCGGAATTCCTGTATCTGCCGATCTATGCGGAAAAAGCGGCGCAGATCATTCTGGCGGCTTCCGGCAAAGAGCTGGCTCTGCCGGTGTTCGGCGGCGACGGCTTGGACGGCATCCTCAACTATCTGAGCGGCGACAACGCCAAACTGGCGGAGGGCCTGATCTACCTGACCCCGTTTGTGGCGACCGATAAATCGGAAAACGTCAGCAAGTTTGTCGAGGCGTACAAAAAAGCCTACAACGCGGTGCCGGATCAGTTTGCGGCGGACGCGTATGACGCGATCTACGTCATCAAGGCTGCCATCGAGAAGGCGGGCGTGACCGACGCTTCCATCAGCGTGAAAGAGCTGGGCGAGAAGATGACGGCGGCTATGACGCAGATCGAAGTGGAAGGCTTGACCGGCAAGATGACCTTTACGGCGGAAGGCGAGCCGAACAAGGCTGCCAAGGTTGCGAAGATCGTCAACGGCGAGTACGTGGCGCAATAATCGATTTTCCATTCTACGCAGCTCAATGGGGAGGTCAAAACGACCTCCCCATTTGTTTTGAACAACGTGAGGGAAAATATGGATTTTTTGTTGCTTTTTCCGTAAGAATCCTGTATACTGGATTATATACGTGTCGGGAGCGGTGTCCCGCGAACGCATAGCCGGGCGACGCCCGACGAAAGGACTGGTCATTCGTATGGAAAAACTCATCATGACATTGATAGACGGGCTGAATCTGGGCAGCGTGTACGCGCTGGTCGCGCTCGGCTACACCATGGTGTACGGTATCGCGAAAATGCTGAATTTCGCCCACGGCGATGTCATCATGGTGGGTGCGTACGCCGTGTTTGTCAGCGTGACGACATGGAATCTGCCTATGTGGCTGGGAGCCGTGATCGCCATTGTGTTGTGCGCGCTGCTGGGCTTCACGGTGGAGAAGCTGGCGTATAAGCCGCTGCGTGCCTCCTCGCCTCTCGCGGTGCTGATCACCGCCATCGGCGTGAGCTACTTTTTGCAAAATCTGGCGCTGTGGCTGGCGCATTTGCAGTACGGCAAGGATAAGCAGTTGTTCAGCGCTTTGCTGGATTTCGGCAGCATTTCGCTGGGCGAGTTTACGATCCAGTGGCTGGATGTGCTTATCTGGATTGTCACAGCCGTCATCATGATCGCCATGCAGTTGTTCATCAAAAAAACACGCATCGGGCGCGCCATGCTGGCGGTTTCGGAAGATAAAGGCGCGGCGCAGTTGATGGGTGTAAACGTCAACCGCACGGTGTCCATCACGTTTGTGATCGGTTCGGCGCTGGCGGGACTGGCGAGCATTCTGTTTGCCGCGAAATACCAGTACGTGGAATCCACCATGGGTTCGCTGTTCGGTATCAAGGCGTTTGCCGCCGCCGTGTTCGGCGGGATCGGCAGCATCCCCGGCGCGGTGATCGGCGGTTTGATCATCGGCATCATCGAATGTCTGTCCGCCGGTTTCCTGCCGGCCAGCGTGAACGCCGCCTCGGACGGCTTCGCGTTTGCCATCCTCATCATCATGCTGGTACTCAAGCCCTCCGGCCTGCTTGGTAAAGCGCAGGTCGAGAAGGTTTGACCGCGCGGGGAAAGGAAGGGCATAGAAGATGAATCAGAAGAAACATTTGGGCAAGTGGAAATACCTGCTGGAAGCCCTCGCGGTCGTCGCGCTGTATGTGGTGCTGTATCTGAGTATGCAGCAAAAAATGCCGTTCGACTTCCTCAACATGTCCCGTACCAACCAAACGCTGCTCTCGCGCATGTGCATCTACATATTGCTGGCGGTGTCGCTGAATTTGGTGGTGGGCTTTCTCGGCGAGCTGTCGCTGGGTCATGCCGGATTCTACGCGGTCGGCGCGTATGCCGGCTGCTTGGTGGCTGTCAAGCTGACGAGCATGTCGCTGCCGATTATGGTGGTGTATCCCATTTCGCTGTTGGTCGGCGGCGTGGCGGCGGCGTTGGCGGGACTGCTGATCGGCTC
>CAJKXG010000230.1 GCA_905203795.1 uncultured Oscillospiraceae bacterium
CGCGGCGCCGACCGCATGTCGTCCTACGGCGACTGGGTGGCGCTGTCGGATGAGTGCGACGCGCAGACCGCGACGCTGCTGGCGCGCGAGGTGTCCGACGGCATCATCGCACCGTCCTACAGCGACGAAGCGCTGGCGATCCTCAAGACCAAGCGCAAGGGCGGCTACAATGTGGTCAAAATCGACCCCAATTATGTGCCCGCACCGATTGAGCACAAGGATGTGTTCGGCGTGACATTTGAGCAGGGACGCAACGAGTTCCGCATCGACAACGCGCTGTTGGACAACATCGTGACCCAAAACAAAGAATTGCCGGAAGCGGCGCGCCGCGATCTGCTGATTGCGCTGATCACGCTGAAATACACCCAGTCCAACTCGGTCTGCTACGCCAAGGACGGGCAGGCGATCGGCGTGGGTGCGGGGCAGCAGAGCCGCATCCACTGCACGCGTCTCGCGGGCAACAAGGCGGACGTGTGGTATCTGCGGCAGCATCCGAAGGTGCTGGCGCTGCCGTTCCGTGCGGACATCCGCCGTCCCGACCGCGACAACACCATCGACGTGTATGTGTCGGAGGATTGGATGGATGTGTTGGCGGACGGCACGTGGGAGCAGTTCTTCACGGTGAAACCGGAGCCGCTCACCCGCGAGGAAAAACGCGCGTGGCTGGATACGCTGAGCGGTGTGTCGCTGGGTTCGGACGCGTTCTTCCCGTTCGGCGACAACATCGAGCGGGCACACAAATCCGGTGTGCAGTATATCGCCGAGCCGGGCGGTTCGATCCGTGACGACAACGTGATCGACACCTGCGATAAGTACGGCATCGCGATGAGCTTCACCGGTATGCGCCTGTTCCACCACTGATCGGCAGGAGGACGGCAACATGGATATTTTGGTAGTGGGCGGCGGCGGTCGTGAGCATGCGATCGTCCGCGCCCTGAAAAAGAGTCCGCGCTGCGGCAAGCTGTATTGCGCGCCGGGCAACGGCGGCATTGCGGCGGACGCCATCTGCAAAAATGTGTCGGCGACCGATATCGAGGGCATGGTCGCGCTGGCCAAAGAGTTGGCGGTCGATCTCGTGTTTGTCGCGCCGGATGACCCGTTGGTGGCGGGGATGGTGGACGCACTGGAGGAGGCGGGGATTCCCGCATTCGGTCCGCGTGCGAACGCCGCAATTTTGGAAGGCAGCAAGGTGTTTTCCAAAAATCTGATGAAGAAATACGGCATTCCGACGGCGGCGTATGAAGTGTTCACCGACCCGAAGGAGGCGCTCGCGTATATCGAGCGGCAGGGCAAGTATCCCGCCGTCATCAAGGCGGACGGGCTGGCGCTCGGCAAGGGCGTGGTGCTGTGCGACACGTATGACGCGGCGGCGCAGGCGCTGCACGAGATCATGGAGGATAAGCGCTTTGGTGCGTCCGGCAACCGCGTGGTGGTTGAGGAGTTCCTGACCGGTCCCGAGGTGTCGGTATTGGCGTTTACCGACGGCAAAACCGTGTGCCCGATGGTGTCGGCGAAGGATCACAAGCGCGCGCTGGACGGCGATCAGGGCTTGAATACCGGCGGCATGGGCAACATCAGCCCCAATCCGCATTACACCGATGCGGACGCCGCTTGGTGCATGGAGCACATTTTTCAGCCCACCATCGACGCGATGGCACAGGAGGGACGTCCGTTCAGCGGTTGTCTGTTCTTTGGGCTGATGCTCACGCCGGACGGACCGCGTGTGATCGAGTACAACTGCCGCTTCGGCGACCCCGAAACGCAGGTGGTGCTGCCGCGGCTGGAGACCGATCTGCTGGACATCATCGACGCGGTGCGCGAGCAGCGGCTGGCGGAGATGGAGATTCGCTGGCGGGATGATGCGTGCGCGTGTGTGGTGATGGCGTCCGGCGGGTATCCCGGCAGCTATCGCAAGGGTCTGCCCATCAGCGGCTTGGATGCGAACGGGCAGTGCGCTGCTGCCGATGTGGTGTATCATGCCGGTACGAAGTGTGAAAACGGTACGTATTTCACCAACGGCGGGCGCGTGCTCGGCGTGACAGCGCTCGCGCCTACGCTGGCACAAGCGCTGAATAAGGCGTATGCTGCGGTGGAAACGATTCATTTTGAGGATGCGCATTATCGCCGCGATATCGGTAGAACGAAATAAGTGAACAGGGCTGTGGTTGTGCCACAGCCCTGCTTTTCGTAAAAGAACGGTGTATTTCTTGTGCGTTACTTAACAGGCGCGCAGAGTGAAGGCGTTGATCGCGGTGAGCTAGGCGCGATTGATGAGTGATAAGAAAAATCAAGGTCATTTCTACAAGATTTCGATTTTTTCTGGAATTTTCTCTATAGTTATTGACTGCTTAAAACTTTTGTGATATACTGACCACATCTATATGTGTAGATAATAAGGATAAATATAAGAGTTGCTTTCTCCTTTTGCCTGTCTGCTTTTTAATGGATGAAACGTAAGGTTTTATTGTATGCTGCATGCCGATGATCGGTGCGCAGGGTCTACAGCAAAGGCAATTGAGGAGAAAGGAAAGGTTGACCACTTGGTCGGTTTCATATTGCGGCGTCATTCGGAAGGAGAGTATCGTGAAAAATACCAATCATTATCAAACTGATCCTATGTTTGCGGATATCCAACCGTTTGCGTCCAAAGTGTGGCTGTCGTCGCCTACCATGCATGGGGATGAGCAAAAATATGTAGATGAAGCGATTCGCACCAATTGGGTGTCCACGGTTGGTGAAAATATCAATGAAGTGGAAAAAATGGCGGCGAAAAAAGTCGGGCGCAATCCGGAAGTG
>CAJKXG010000231.1 GCA_905203795.1 uncultured Oscillospiraceae bacterium
TATCACCGCGCGCGGCTTCGCTCTGCTGATGGCGCGCGAGCTGACCGGCGGCATCTACTTCGGCGAGCGCGGTCGCCGCGAGGGAAAATACGGCGAAGAGGCGTATGACACTGAGTGCTACAGCGTCAAGGAAGTGGAGCGCATCGCACGCGTGGCGTTCGAGAGCGCCCGCAAGCGCAGCGGTCGCGTCACCAGTATCGACAAAGCCAATGTGCTGGAAAGCTCGCGCTTGTGGCGGGCGACTGTGCATCGCATCGCGGAGGAGTACCCCGATGTGACCTGCACCGATATGCTGGTGGATAACGCCGCTATGCAGCTTGTCAAGAATCCGGCGCAATTCGATGTGGTGGTCACGTCGAATATGTTCGGCGACATCCTGTCGGATGAAGCGTCGCAGATCACCGGTTCGATCGGTCTGCTGCCCTCCGCCTCGCTGGGCGACGGCAGCCGCGGCTTGTACGAGCCGATCCACGGTTCTGCCCCCGACATCGCGGGGCAGAACAAGGCAAACCCCATCGCGACCATCCTGTCTGCCGCGATGATGCTGCGGTATTCGTTTGACCTCGGCGAAGAAGCCGCCTGCATCGAAAAGGCGGTGGACGATGTGCTGAACGAGGGTTGGCGCACCGCCGATATCATCGGGAGCAGCACCGACGCGCCGCTCAGTTGTACCGAAATGACCGAAAAAGTCCTGCAACATATTTGAAAGAAGGAATCGTCATGTTGGATATCCGGATTGTCAAAACGACCGAACCGAAGAAAAAGCCCGAGCCGCATCAGCCGCTCAGCTTCGGACACATTTTCACCGATCACATGTTTGTGATGGATTACACCGAGGGACAGGGCTGGCACGATGCGCGCATCGTGCCGTTCCAGAATCTGTCGCTGTCGCCGGCCGCGATGGTGTTCCACTACGGTCAGGAAATGTTTGAAGGTCTGAAAGCGTATCACGGCGCCGACGGTCACAGCTATCTGTTCCGTCCCGACATGAACGCCAAGCGCACCAACAACACCAATCAACGCCTGTGCATTCCCGAACTGCCGGAGGAGTATTTCGTGGAAGCGGTCAAGGCGGTCGTGAAAGTGGATGAGGATTGGATTCCCACCGATCCGGGCACATCGCTGTATGTGCGCCCGTTCATCATCGCCACCGACGCGTTCCTCGGGGTCGCCCCGTCCAAGACTTATATGTTCATCGTGATCCTGTCGCCCAGCGGCGCGTATTACGAGAGCGGTCTGGAGCCGGTCGGCATCTGGATCGAGGATGAATATGTCCGCGCGGTTCGCGGCGGAATGGGCTTTGCCAAGACGGGCGGCAACTATGCGGTCAGCCTGAAGGCGCAGGTCAAGGCACACGACGAGGGCTTTTCGCAGGTGTTGTGGCTGGACGGTGTGGAGCGCAAATACATCGAAGAAGTCGGCGCGATGAATATCTTCTTCAAGATCAACGGCACGATCGTCACCCCGATGCTCAGCGGCAGCATTCTGCCCGGCATCACGCGTGACTCGGTGCTCCATCTCTGCCGTTCGTGGGGACTGCCGGTGGAGGAACGCCGCATTTCGGTCGACGAGCTGCTGGACGCGCAGAAAACCGGCGCGCTGGAGGAAGTGTTCGGCACCGGCACGGCGGCGGTGATTTCGCCTGTCGGCAAGCTGCGCTTCAAGGATGATGTCATGACGATCAACGGCGGCAAGATCGGCGAGATCAGCCAAAAGATCTACGACACCATCACCGGCATTCAACTCGGTTCCGAGCCCGATCCGTTCGGCTGGCGTGTGACTATCTGATGCGTTAATGAAATAATAATACTGTGAAGGGGTGTGCGTTTTGCCGATGATCTTCCATCCGACCGAACAGCAGTTGGTGGCGCTGCTCAAGGCACATTTCACCGGACAACCGCCGGAGGAATCGCTGTTTTGCGAAACCGATTGGACGGCGTTGCTTCGGGAATCCTATATGCAGACGGTGCTGGGACCTGCTTTGTCCGGCGCGCTGTTGTTGCCGGAGGCGGTGCAGATGCCGCCGGAGCTGAAGGCATCATGGCAAAAGCGTGTCACCGCCGACACATTGGCGTATAGCTATCACTTCGAGATGCAGCAACGCCTTTGCGGTCTGCTGGAGGAGCACGGCATCCCCGCCGCCCTGTTCAAAGGAATGGCGGTCGCACGCTGGTATCCCGAGCCGGAACTGCGGGCAATGGGGGATCTGGATGTGTTGATTCCCGAAGCGGATACGGCGGCGGCCATCGCCCTGCTGGAAGCCAATGGATACGAAGTGGGCGATGGACGCGATAATCCGCTCGGTAAACATATCGCCGTGCACATGGGGAACGCCGAGATCGAGCTGCACCGTCGCGTGGATGCACTGGTGACGCCGCTGTCGGATTACGCGGAAGCCTGCTTTGCGCATCGTCAGCAGATCGATACCCCGTACGGTACGCTGTACACGCTCGGCGACACCGAACACGGGCTGGCGCTGGTGGTGCATCTGCTCGGGCATTTCATCAAATCGGGTTTCGGGATGCGGCATCTGTATGACTGGGTATTCTTCATGCATCAGGCCAAGCCCGATTGGGACAAACTGCACGACTGGTGTCGGCAGTTGTCCGCCGACGATTTCATGGATGCGCTGACAGCTTGCAGCGTGCGGCATTTCGGACTTTCGGCTGCGGAAGTCCCGTGGACGCTGAAAACGTCGGATGACGTGGCGGATATGCTGTTGCTGGATGTGCTCAGCGGCGGCAACTGGGGACGCAAAGTGGACGCGCGGTATTATTCCAAATTCTG
>CAJKXG010000232.1 GCA_905203795.1 uncultured Oscillospiraceae bacterium
GCGGCCCGGGAAGATATGTAGATGCCGACACAATGAAGCGGTCATTGCTCATGCAATGACCGCTTTTTCTGCGTTTGGCAGGCAATTCGCACTGTGTTCAAGTTGTTTTTTGGAGCATAGGCGCTATGCCCTCTATTTTCTTCCGCATATGCGGAACGACCATGCTTGCTGTTGATAAACGCCACGGTTTCAATGCGCCGCCGCACATTTTGTGGGAAATTGCATGCGGCATGTGGTCTTGGGGTGCGGATATTCCATCGGGTGACCATGCAAAATGCCTTTTGAAAACGGTAGGTCGCGAGCATCTTTGCCTGTGGTCAGCACTGATATATTACGCGAATTGCCGACCGCAGGTCCGCGTGTTGCCGACTGCTGGCCACGTCAAATAAACCAAAGTGGTATAGAAAATATGGGGAGATGTGTTATGCTGTATTAGTCAACCCATAAAACGGAGGAAAACTAGGAAACAGGGGAGGATTGGGATGTTTGCTGTCTTGAAGACTGCCGTAGTTCGTTACGAATTGACACAACACACCTGTTTCATCGAGGGCAGCCGCTATCGTGTGTATGGCATGGGGCATATCGCTCGAACAGGCGAAACGCGGATGGAGAAGAAAATTGCTGTGTATTGCCGGACATATCCACGGATCGCAAAACAGCGGAAGGATGACTGCGGTATTGGATGCAGAACGGAGTATATCCCATACACATTGGCGATGTGACGGAGGATTTTTTTGAGTCAAATTGAAAATCGTATGGACATTTTCGCATGCCGTTACGTCTTTCTTTATGTAAGGCCTTACAAATTCATTGTGTAAAGGAGTTAGGAAAATGAGCAGTTATTCTGATATGCCTGTATGCGATCTGCGACATGTAAACGATGCGGAGGCGATTCGGCAAATCGAAAGCATTACCGACGTGGCGGTGCTGGTTTTGCCGAAAGACGCGGACAGTGAGGTGCAGAGCGCATTGGCGGCGATTCCTGTCTCGGATGTGGCCGCTACCGTGTATTTGAATCGAGACGATGTTGTTCGGGTGATGAACGGGTTTGCGGTGCTGACCGGCAACGATTTTGATCAGCATAACGAAACCGTTGTCATCGTAAACGGCGTTGCCATTGTGCATGATCTGCCCGAAAATGCACATGGATCCTTGATCATCAACGGCATGGCAATTTTGAATGAAACGGTCAAAAAGAGCCGGCTGACCATTCCGGTGCAAAACGGAATGGTCGTGTATGCGGATTTCGATGCCTGTAAACCGTTTGGCGACAAACTGGAATTGGATGCGGAATTTTTGTCCTATTTGCAGCCGAAAACGCTGGTGTGTGTCGGCAACCAATTGCATATCGCGGAAGATGTGACGGTCGAATTGCTGCAAAAAACACGGGTGCAGCTGATAGTCGGCAACGAGCTGCGTTGCTACCAAAAGATTGCTGGGTATATTCGGGCGACGGCGACCATTGGCAATGCGCTTGTCATTGTCGATGCCGATAAGCAGGAGCCCGCATCGTGAGTGCGGCGATTGAACAGTTCGATCAGATATACACTGAGCTGTTTCCGCGGGTGCATGCCTATTTTTCTCTCTGTTTCGGCGAACATATTGCCGACGAATGCACGCAACAGGTGTTTTTGAAGGTGTGGCGGCAGTTGTCGTGTACGGCGTGGCGCGCGCCGGACAGCATACGGGCGTGGGTGTTTCGCATCGCCGTCAATGTGAAGAATGACTATTGGCGTACCGCTCGAGCGTGTCCTACGGCAGTTCCGTTGGAAGAAGCGCTTGACGCGCCGGCGTGCGGGCAGGAAGAGGCGGTTTTGCACACTTTATCGGTGGTGCAGGCGTTGGAAGCACTGACGGCGCGGGATCGGGATATCTTGCTGTTGCACGCCGGTGGGCTGACCGGCGCGGAAATCGGACGCGTGCTCGGTAAGTCAGATTCGACGGTGCGGTCGCAGTTGGCAGATGCACGGCGGCGGTTTCGAAAGCTGTTAGAGGAACAGGGGGTGAGCGTGGATGAATGAGATTGAGATGTTGGCGGCGTTGATGGACGGCCGTCATCCCACCGTGCAAAAGGCGGCGGATATTCGACGGGCGGTTTTGGATCGCGGCACGATCGTGCTGTACGGCGAGGCATTTGCGCGGACAAAAGCGATTTTTGACCACGCTTTTGCCGTGTGCGACCGATTTTTACCGGATTGGTACAGAAAAGGCACAAAAGCCGGCTAGGAAATTGCAAAAAACTCTTGCTTTTTTGGAACATATCTGATAAAATGTATCTGTTACTTTGAAACTGCCTGTTTCAAAAGGAGGTGCAATGGTATGGCCAAATGTGATTTTTGCGGAAAGAGCCTGACGTTCGGCATTAAAGTGTCTCACTCTCACAGACGTTCCAATCGTACATGGAAGCCCAACATCAAGCGCGTCAAAGCGGTGGTGGACGGTTCCCCGAAGCGTGTGTATGCTTGCACCCGTTGCCTGCGTTCCGGTAAGGTCACCCGCGCGGTGTGATATCCGACGAAATTGAAAGTCTCCCTGTCGCAGGGAGACTTTTTTCGTGCGGAATTTCGGAAATAATGCCGTGAAACCTATTGACAAACAGGCGGTTTGTGTTGTATACTATTACCCGTGCCGCGGAAGCGGTTTGTACGGGCCTTTAGCTCAGTTGGTTAGAGCAACCGGCTCATAACCGGTCGGTCCCGGGTTCGAGTCCCCGAAGGCCCACCAAACGGCGGGAACGGAGGTCGAACTTTCCGTCGTCCTCCGCTTCCGTTTATTT
>CAJKXG010000233.1 GCA_905203795.1 uncultured Oscillospiraceae bacterium
CCCTCAGTCTCGCTGACGCTCGACAGCTCCCTCGTCAGAGGGAGCCGGGCGGAATTCCTACTCAACCTGTTATTCTGAGCGAAGCGAAGAATCTTCTCCGGCATTGCCCCTCTTTCTTCGTAGGGGGCGATGCCCACATCGCCCCACAAGCAAACGCCCCGCCTCGCGGTTATCCGCTCCTCTCCTTACGCACAAAAAACACGGGTGAGCCATACGGCCCACCCGTGTTTTCGTCCGGAAATCCGGATTATTTCAGATTGTTTTCCAGCGTGTTCAGCTCGGCGGTCAGTTCAGCCGGCAGCTTGTCGCCAAACTTGCTGTAGAACTGTTTGATGCCGTCCAGCTCGTTCGCCCACAGCGATTTGTCCACTTCCAGGATCGACTTCAGCGTGTCGATCGAGAAGTTGTCCAGACCCTCGAGGTTGATATCCTCGGCGTTCGGCACATAACCGATCGCGGTCTCGTTCGCATCCGCTTTGCCTTCGCAGCGTTTGATGATCCACTCCAGCACACGCAGGTTGTCGCCGAAGCCCGGCCACACGAAGTGACCCTCGTCGTCGGTGCGGAACCAGTTGACATTGAAGATCTTCGGCGCTTTGTCGCCCAGCTTCTCGCCCATTTCGATCCAGTGTGCCCAATAATCGGCCATATGATAACCGCAGAACGGCAGCATCGCCATCGGGTCGCGGCGCACAACGCCCACAGCGCCGGTCGCGGCAGCAGTGGTTTCGGAAGCCATGATGGAGCCTACGAACACGCCGTGGTTCCAGTCACGCGATTGATACACCAGCGGAGCGGTTTTGGCACGACGACCACCGAACACGATCGCGGAGATCGGCACACCGGTGCCCGAGTTGAACTCCGGAGAGATGCAGGGGCAGTTTTTCGCCGGCGCAGTGAAACGGCTGTTGGGATGAGCGCCCTTGGAACCATCGGTGCAATCCCATTTCTCGCCCTTCCAGTTGAGCGCGTTTTTCGGCGGGTTCTTGTCCAGACCCTCCCACCACACGGTGTTGTCGTCCAGATTGTGGGCAACGTTGGTGAAGATGGTGCCCTGGCGGGTAGAAGCCAGCGCGTTGGGGTTGGATTTTTCGTTGGTGCCGGGAGCCACGCCGAAGAAGCCATTCTCCGGGTTGACCGCCCACAGGCGACCGTCGGGACCAATGCGCATCCAGGCGATATCATCGCCCACGCACCAGACCTTGTAGCCTTTCTTCTTGTACAGCTCCGGCGGGATCAGCATAGCGAGGTTGGTCTTACCGCAAGCCGACGGGAACGCCGCGGCGATGTATTTGATCTCGCCCTGCGGATTTTCCAGACCCAGAATCAGCATATGCTCAGCCATCCAGCCCTCTTTACGACCCAGGTTGGAGGCGATACGCAGCGCGAAGCATTTTTTGCCCAGCAGCACGTTTCCGCCGTAACCGGAGTTGACCGAGATAATGGTGTTATCCTGCGGGAAGTGGCAGATATACCGTTTGCTTTCGTCGATATCGCATTTGCAGTGCAGACCGCGCACCCAATCGTCGCTGTCGCCCAGAGCATCCAGCACATTCTGGCCCACACGGGTCATGATGGCCATGTTCAGCACCACATAGATGGAGTCGGTCAGCTCAATGCCGTATTTGGCAAAGGGCGAACCCACCGGACCCATGGAGTACGGGATGACATACATGGTGCGACCCTGATAGCTGCCGCGCGCAATGTCGTACAGCATTTTATAGGCTTTCGCGGGCTCCATCCAGTTGTTGGTCGGGCCAGCGTCTTCCTCTTTCTCGGCGCAGATAAAGGTACGATCCTCCACACGCGCCACGTCATTGACAGCGGTGCGATGCAGATAGCAGCCCGGCAGTTTTTCCTGATTCAGTTTGATCATTTCGCCAGACTGGCAAGCCTCGGCGCGCAGCGCCTCCAGCTGTTCCTCGGAGCCGTCGATCCACACGACTTTGTCGGGGTTGACCAGCTCTTTTTTCTCTTCGATCCAAGACAGAACCGATTTGTTGTTCGTCATAATACAAAATCCCCTTTCGCGAAATTTCGTGAACGCCTTTATTATAGTGTGTTCCTGTCGGAATGGCAATATCCAAATTGTAAAGAATTTGATAATTTTTTGACGATTATTGAGAATTCTGCATATTCGCGCGCAAAATCCTGCAAATCCGCCGCCGTTTCCCGCCCATTCAGCTGTCGATCGGCATGGTCGCGCAAGCGATCGCGTTAAAGCCGCCGATATTTTTCCAGCGCCAGCTGGGTGGCTTTGGCAATGTCCACAATAATGCGTGCTTCTTCGGCAGTGCTGACCTTGACAATGTCGTCCCATTCCTGCTGGGTCAGCGCCTTATCGGAGGGTTTATCAAACAACAGATCATCGGTGCGCACCTCCAACACCCGCGCAATATCCACAAGCACCGGCAAGCTCAGCTTGGTGTTGCCGGTTTCGATATGGCTGAGATGGGTCACCGAAATGCCGACCGCCTCGGACAGTTGGCTTTGCGACATCCGATACGCCTTACGATATTTCCGAATTCGTTGCCCAATTTCATAGTAATTCATAAACAAATACGCCCTTAATTAAATTTCACTTGAATTGTATAGGCAATCGTGTTATTATGAAATAAACTGTATAGGCTATTTTATGCCTATATAATTAAAATATTTGGGGTGAAGGGAAATGAAATTCGTTAAACAGTTTTTATCAGTCCTATCAGCGGCATTGCTGATAATATCATCATTTTCTGTTTCTGCTGATACCG
>CAJKXG010000234.1 GCA_905203795.1 uncultured Oscillospiraceae bacterium
TTCTCGTCGATGATGCTCGTATCCGCCAGCACACCGCCCTCGCCGTAGTTTTGGATGGACAGCGGGATATTGAGCTGTTTGTTCATGCTGCGCAGTTCCGCGATCAACGCGTCCACCAGCTCTTCGGTGGTGTTGCCCGGCAGGTCGATGAACTTCGCGATCTCCGCATAGCGAGCCGCCGCTTCCGGATTTTTCGCGTTGTACTTGATGACCTTCGGCAGATACATGGCGTTGGCCGCGCCGTGGATGATGTGTCCGCCGGAGAACGCCGCGCCCGTCTTGTGCGCCATCGAGTGCACGATGCCGAGCAGCGCGTTGGAGAACGCCATGCCCGCGAGGCACTGGGCGTTGTGCATACGATCACGCGCTTCCATATCGCCGTCATAGGATTTTTTCAGATCGTTGCGGATCATCTTGATGGCGTGCAGCGCGAGCGGATCGGTGTAATCGCAGTGCAGGGTGGAGACATACGCTTCGATGGCGTGGGTCATCGCGTCCATACCGGTGTGCGCGGTCAGCTTTGCCGGCATGGTCTCCGCCAGCTCGGGATCGACGATGGCGACGTCCGGCGTGATGTTGAAGTCCGCCAGCGGGTATTTGATGCCCTTATCGTAATCGGTGATGACCGAGAACGCCGTCACTTCCGTCGCCGTGCCGGACGTGGAGGGGATGGCGCAGAATTTGGCTTTGGTGCGCAGGGTGGGGAAGCTGAACGGGGTGATGAGCTGCTCGAAGGTGCAGTCCGGATATTCGTAGAACGCCCACATGGCTTTCGCCGCGTCGATCGGGCTGCCGCCGCCCATCGCGACGATCCAATCCGGCTGGAACTGACGCATCGCTTCCGCACCCTTCATCACGGTGGTGACGGAGGGATCCGGCTCGACGTTTTCAAACAACGCCACTTCCATGCCGGCCTCTTTCAGATAGCCGACTGCTTTGTCCAGGAAGCCGAAACGCTTCATGCTGCCGCCGCCCACGACGACAATCGCTTTCTTGCCTTTCAGATTCTTCAGTTCTTCCAACGAGCCCTTGCCATGATACAGATCACGCGGTAACGTAAAACGTCCCATTTGTACAGACCTCCACTTAATATTATTTTAATCCGAAACCCATTCGGAGTCAAGCAATTTGGAAATAAAATTATAAATTTTATCTTCCGAAATGTATCTTACCACTTTATTTCCCCGTTTGTCTAATGTATAATAGGAATGGTGTGTATATCGCCATTCACATATCTTCATATACCTGCTGCAAGAGAAAGGATGACTTGGGTGAATTTACAACAACTTCGATACGCGGTGGAAGTCGCGCGGGTCGGCTCTATTTCCAAAGCGGCGAAGAATCTGTTTATGGGGCAGCCGAATCTGTCCAAAAGCATCAAGGAGCTGGAGGAGGAGGTCGGGCAGCCGTTGTTTTACCGCACGGTGCAGGGGGTGCAGCCGACAAAGGCGGGTCGGGATTTTCTCGGGTATGCCCGCAGCATTTTGTCGCAGATGGACAGCCTGACCAACCTGTGCCGTCAGGACGTTGCGCCCGCGTCGCCGCTGTTTGTGTGTGTGCCGCACGCCAGCTATATCTCCCATGCGTTCAGCCGCTACGCCGCGCAGCTGGCGGCGGACGGCGGGACGCTGAATCTGGATTACAGGGAAACCGACTCGATGAGCGCACTGCATGCGGTGGCGGCCGGCGAAGCACAGCTCGGCATCGTGCGTTGCCAAAACGCGCACACCGATTATTTCCAGACGCTGTGCGCCGAAAACGGATTGCACGCGGAGCTGTTGTGGCAGTATTATATGGTGTTGTTGATGAGCGAGGAGCATCCGCTGGCCGGTATGCGGGAGATCCCGTACAATCTGCTGCGGCAGTATACGGAGATCGTGCACGGCGATCTGACGCCCGTGCTGCCCGCCGAGCAGCCGAACACCGACGGACTGCGTCACAGCGAGAGCCGCATTGCCGTGTACGAGCGCGGCAGTCAGTTTGATCTGCTGCGGCGGGTGAAGGGGAGCTACATGTGGGTCAGTCCCGTGCCGTTTTCGCTGCTCTCGCGGGAAGAATTGGTGCAAAAGCCCTGCCGGACAGAGACGGTGTATCAGGATATCGTGATCTATCGACCGCCGCTTTCCGCGTGCGGGCAGGAATTTTTCCATATGTTGCAGGATGCGATCGCCGAGTTGGTGCAGACAGTGCCGACGGTGTGATCGAATTCATAAGGGGGAATGTATAAATGTCAACATTTGCAGTCGCTCCGTCGCCGCAGACGGAACAAAACGACCTGATCGGCAAGACGACCGCCGGCTACCAGGCGTGGTTTCACGCGTCGGCGGACCTCGACAACGGTTGGGGACACTGGAGCAACCGCACCGCGCCGGAAACGGGGAACGCGCACACGGAGATGTTTCCGGATCTGTCGGAGTATCCCGATGAGGTGATGTATCCGTCGCGGTTTGAGCCGTATCCCGACGGTCGTCCCGTCCGCTTCTATCAGGCGCACGCTCCCGCCGCCATCGACGTGCATTTTCGCTGGATGCGCGAATACGGCGTCGACGGGGTGGGGGTGCAGCGGTTCTACGGCGCGACGTCTGCGGAAACGCAGCCCGAGCCGACGCATCTGACCGCGATCCGCGACGCCGCCGAACGGCACGGGCGCATCTTCTATGTCATGTACGACACGTCCGGCTGCGGGCGGGACGGCGCGGCGGCGATCGACCGTTTCAAGGCGGATGTGCTGCACAAT
>CAJKXG010000235.1 GCA_905203795.1 uncultured Oscillospiraceae bacterium
TCGGACAAGCAGTCCAGCTCGCCGTTGACGGCGATGCGCAGCGCCTGAAAGACGCGTCGGGCGGGATGTCCGTCCCGTCGCGCGGCGGCGGGCACGGCGTTTGCAATCAACTCTGCCAGCTGCGTGGTGGTCATGATAGGCGACTGCTCTCGCGCCCGAACGATCGCCCGCGCGATCTGCCGCGAAAACTTTTCCTCGCCGTATCGATAAAAGATATCCGCCAGCGCCGCCGCATCCCATTGGTTGACCAGATCGGCGGCGGTCGTGCCGCTTTGACTCATGCGCATATCCAACGGCGCTTCGTGATGATACGAAAACCCGCGTTCCGGCGCATCCAACTGATGCGACGACACGCCGATATCCAGCAGCACGCCGTCCACGCCGTCCAACCCCAAGCGTTCGAGCACCGCTGCCATCTCGCAAAAATTGGCCTGTATCACGGTGGCAGGCAGCCCTGCCAGCCGTGCGGACGCTTCCGCAACGGCGTCCGGATCGCGATCCAGCGAAATCAGCCGACCGGTCGTCAGCCGTGACGCGATGGCAAGCGAATGTCCGCCGCCGCCCGCCGTGCCGTCCAAATACACCCCGTCGGGACGGATCGCCAGCGCGTCCAATGTCTCGTCCAGCAGCACCGGACGATGATAGGCGCTGTTCAGGATGTCGTCCGTCGTCACGCTACTCAAAAGCCCAATTCGGCGAATGCCGCCTCCACATCTTCCGCCGTCATCGCGCCGACGGTGCGCTCATACGCCTGCGGATTCCAGATCTCGGCACGGTTGCCCGCGCCGATGACGATTGCTTCTTTTTCGAGTCCGCCGTATGCCAGCAAATGACGCGGCAGCAGGATGCGCCCCTGCGCGTCCACCTCCACGTCCTTGGCGTTCGCAGACAAATACCGCTGCAAATCGCGGGATTTGCTGACCGGCGCGGCATTGATGTTCGCCATCAGCTTTTCCCATTCTTCGTCGGAGTACAGGCTGATGCAATGATCCAGCACCGCCGCCGCCATAAAATGGCTGCCCAGCTTGTCCCGCAAGCTGACCGGCACAAAAATGCGCCCTTTCGCGTCAATATTGTGCTCATATCGTCCGTACAGCATCTGCCTGCCTCCTTTCCTGTCGTTTTGTGTCGTTTTGTGGAAAATTTCATCGTGGGGAAAACCCGATGGGGAAAAAGCGGCGAAATCCGCTGTACGCCTACGGGAATTCCGGTGGAAAACGCCGTTTGTATTGTGGAAAACTCCTCTTCCCCGTGGAAAAATCGGCGCTTTCCGCAATCGCTTGTGGAAAAAGCTGTGGAATACGTTGAAAACCACCACTTCGCACCACTTCGATGCACTTTCCCCCACACTGCTTTCATTATAACGGCTGTTCCGCCAAATTGCAACCCCTGACACAGAAAAAATACAACTCTTTTTTCGTCGAATACGCTAAAAATGTTGGGAAATTTTCTCGCGGGCGGCTTTGCGGCAGCGAGAGACTTGCTATTTCCCCCGTAATATGATAGAATAGCAAGCGGATTTTGCGATATTCTACCGTATGGGAAGGAGCGGTTTTCACTTATGAAACTGTGGAAAGGCATCAGCCTGTTGCTGGCGGCGACGCTGCTGTTCAGTTTGGGCGGCTGCGGGAAAAAAACACCTGCGAGCAGCGAGACAAACACGCGGAGCAACGGACAATTCGAGTACACTGTCCGTGCGGATTCTGTCCGCATCGACAAATACATCGGCACAGAGACCGCTCTGACCGTACCGGACACACTGGACAAGCTGCCGGTCACGGAGATCAAGCCGCGCGCGTTTTCGTGGTGCAAGACGCTTGAAAACGTCACGTTGCCGGAAGGCGTGCGCACGCTGGGCGATGCGGCGTTTTACAATTGCGCCGGTCTGAAGCAGGTGTCGCTGCCCGCGTCGCTGGACACGTTCGGAGACGATGTGTTCATGGACTGTGAAGCCCTGCAAACGGTGGCGGTGGCGGCGGACAGCCCGCTGTTTACCGTGCGGGACGACGTGCTGTTTTCCAAAGATGAAAAAACGCTGGTGCTGTACCCCGCCGCGCGGGCGGGCAGCGAATACACCGTGCCGGAGGGCGTGACCGCCATCGGACGGCAAGCGTTTGAGGGCGCTGTCACGCTGGCGAGCGTAACGCTGCCGAAGGGTGTGACCACCATCGGCGAGCGCGCCTTCGCCTCCTGCGCGACACTCACCGCCGTGTCACTGCCGGACACGCTGACCGCCCTCGGCGCATCGGCGTTCAATAACTGCTCGGCGCTGTTGTCCATCATCATCCCCGACGGCGTGACCGTCATCGAGGACAACACCTTCCAAGACTGCTCGGCGCTGCTTTCGGTCAAGCTGCCGAAGGCGCTCACCCGCATCGGCTATTGCGCGTTCCGCGCGTGCGTCTGTCTGGAAGAAGTGGTGCTGCCCGACACGGTACGGGAACTGGGAGACGCGGTGTTCTGCGAATGTATCTGCCTGAAGCGCATCGCCATCCCCGACGGCGTGACGACGCTCGGGGAATACGCGTTCGGCTATTGTCTCGCGCTGGAGGAAGCGGTCATTCCCGCGTCGGTCACCGCCATCCACGACGGCGCGTTCAGCACCTGCGGCGACCAGTTGGTACTGAAGGGCGCGGCAGGCAGCAAGGCAGAAACCTTTGCCGAAGCACAGGAGATTACGTTCGAGGCGCAATAAACAAGAACAAGCCCGCGCAGGTCGGTCAAC
>CAJKXG010000236.1 GCA_905203795.1 uncultured Oscillospiraceae bacterium
GCAACGACGGCGCGTCCTGCCAATCGGCGCACAAAATACGCACCCGCTCGTCCACCCCGTTTTCTGTGGCGGCGCGCCGTGCCAATGCCGCCGCTTCCTCCTGTATCTCCACCCCGACCGTCAGCGCGGGCTTCCCCCGCCACAGCATGGGCAAAATCCCGCAGCCCGTGCCGAGATCGCACACCTGCTCTTTCGCGCGCGGCGCGGCGAAATGCGCCAGCAGTACCGCGTCCGTCCCGAACGTGTGCTGCGCGCTCGTATATACCCGCATGGTGGCGCGTCCCGCCGCTCGCAATTCCTGCATGGTCACGTTCATGGCTGTTCTTCCTTTTTTTCGCGGCATCGCTTGCAATAGCCGTATAACTGCACGACATGATCGGTCACGGTGATGCCGGCGGCGGCTTCCAGCTCGCGTTCCAGCCCTTCCAGCGGGCAAACCGGCAGATCCACACGGCAGTGACACCGTTTGCATACGAAATAGTGGCGGTGTGTCGCCGCAGAGGTGTAAAACCGCTCGCCGTTTTCCAGCGCGCCCTGCTCCAGATCCCCGCGCGCTGCCATCGCCTCCAAGTTGCGGTAAACGGTGGATTTGGCGAGTGCCGGACGGCGGAGGACGGCGCGGGCGTACACCTCACGGGCGGTCAGCGGCTCGTCTGCTTCCTGCAAAACCGTCAGGATCAGCCGTTTTTGCGGGGTGATACGGGAATCGCTCAATCAAACCGTCTCCTTTCGCTTTTAGACTTGTCAAATGCGAAAATACCATGTATAATGAAAGCATCTGATATTGATTATACACGGAGGAACGGCAAATGGCAATACTGATTACCGGCGGCTGCGGTTATATCGGCAGCCACACATGTGTGGAAATGCTGGCGGCGGGCTACGACATTGTGGTTCTGGACAATTATTACAATGCAAAACCCGCGGCGCTGGCGCGAATCAAGGAGCTGTCGGGGCGGGAGTTCCCGTTTTATGAGTGCGACATCCGCGACGAGGACGGGCTGCGGCGCGTATTTGCGGAAAACGACATCGACGCGGTGATTCATTTTGCGGGATTGAAGGCGGTGGGCGAATCCTGCCAAAAGCCGCTGTTGTATTTCGACAACAACCTCAACGGCACGGTAACGCTGTGCCGCGTGATGAACGAAGCGGGCTGCAAGCGCATCGTGTTCAGCTCGTCGGCGACGGTGTACGGTATGAACAACCCGTCCCCGCTGAAAGAGACGATGCCCACCGGCGGCGTGACCAACCCGTATGGCCGCACAAAATTCATGATCGAGGGCATTTTGCAGGACACCTGCGCGTCCGATCCCGACTGGTCGGCGGTGCTGCTGCGCTATTTCAACCCGATCGGGGCGCACGCAAGCGGGCGCATCGGCGAAGACCCCAACGGCATCCCCAACAACCTGATGCCGTATATTTCGCAGGTCGCCATCGGGCGGCTGAAGCAGCTTTCGGTGTTCGGCGACGACTACGACACGCCCGACGGCACCGGCGTGCGTGATTACATCCACGTGGTGGATCTGGCGCGCGGACATGTCAAGGCGGTGGCGTATGCGATGACGCACACCGGCGCAGAACCGATCAATCTCGGCACGGGCGTGGGCTACAGTGTGCTCGACCTCGTCAAGGCGTTTAAAGAAGCCAACGGCGTGGATGTGCCGTATGTCATCGCGCCCCGCCGCGCGGGCGATATCGCGACCTGCTATTCCGACCCAACCAAAGCGAAGGAACTGCTCGGCTGGGAAGCGGCATACGGCGTGGTGGACATGTGCCGCGACACATGGCGCTGGCAAACACAGAATCCGAATGGTTACGACGGCTGATAAAATGCAAAACGGCGGCGTCCTTTGAAAGGGATGCCGCTGTTTTGTTGCCTGTCCTTTTTTGATGGGTCACGATTTTCCCACCGTCTTTTGCAAAATCTGCCGCGCGTCGGCGGAATCGACGGTGTTGTCGCCGTTGATATCCGCTTCATAGAGATGAATAAAGCGCGGATTGGTCACTTTACCAATAGCATATTGCAACACTAAACGCGCATCAGCGGAGTTTACCGTCCCATTCTCGTCTGCATCGCCGGTGTGAGACATAGGCAAACGCTCGATTTGCGCAACGGGATACCCTATATACGCATCGGGGTCTGCATCGATCAACTCCCGAAGCTGCACGGCTGTCAATGTGGTCAATATAAACGGTGTCGTGCCACCATAGGCATCTATGCCGTATTCCCAAGACGGGAGACGATAGGTTTCTATAAACCACTGTTTATCCGATACCTGTTTGTTCTCGTCCCACAAACGCGCTCTTGCCAAAAAGGCATGGATCGCATCCGTGTCCGTTGCGACATAAATACAGTTTTCTCCAACGAGCGAATGTGGGTGCAAATCTGTCCCCGTTCCCCAATCTGCCTGTGGCAACCAAATGGCAACGGAAAACGTATCCTCCGACGAGGCATTCTGCCATGTCTTCAATAATTCCGCATTAACGACCGTCTTTGCGTTATCCGCCCCCACAGGGACAGCGCACAACAGCGCCAGCGCAAAAATCATCGCACCGATTCGTGTCCGTCTTTTCATTAGAAATTGCCCCTTTCTAAACGTTTCCAACCGTCTTTTGCAAAATCTGCCGCGCGTCGGCGGAATCGACGGTGTTGTCGCCGTTGATATCCGCTTCATAGAGATGAATAAAGCGCGGGTGCGTGACTTTGCCGACGGCGTATT
>CAJKXG010000237.1 GCA_905203795.1 uncultured Oscillospiraceae bacterium
GGACACGAGCACCGGACGGCGAATCCCGCTCAGATTCGGCTCAAACAAGCCGCCGAACCCGCCGATTCCCGACAGCACGCCCGGGATATTGGTGCGCGCCACGTGTTTTTTCATCAGCTCCACCGCTTTGTAGCCGGCGGTCACATCCACGCCCGCCGCCGCATAGCTGGCACTTGCACTGTTGTTCATGCGGAGTCCTCCTCATTTCTTCTTTTGGATTTTCTGCTCAAATTTATCCTTGGGCGCTTCCGCCGGCGGCTCGATGGGATATGTCCCCGTAAAGCAGCCGTCACAGAAGCCGCAATGCGCGTTCTTCGCAATGGCGCGTACGCCCTCCACGCTGAGATACCCGAGACTGTCCACGCCGATTTCCGCGGCGATCTCCTCCACCGAGGACAGCCGGCAGGCGATCAGCCGGTCGCGGCTGTCGATATCCGTGCCGAAATAGCAGGGATGACGGAACGGCGGCGACGACACCAGCATATGCACCTCTGTCGCCCCCGCTTCCCGCAGCAGCCGCACGATGCGGGCGCTGGTCGTGCCGCGCACGATGGAATCGTCGATCATGATGACGCGCTTGCCGGACACCACCGCTTTGACGGCGTTCAGCTTGATCTTCACCGCGTCCTCGCGCTGTCCCTGTGTCGGCTGAATAAAGCTGCGTCCCACGTAGCGGTTTTTGACGAAGCCCACGCCGTACGGGATACCCGATTGGCGCGCATAGCCCATCGCCGCGTCCAGACCGGAATCCGGCACGCCGATGACCACATCCGCCTGAATCGGATGCTCCAGCGCCAGCAACGCGCCCGCGCGCAGCCGCGCCTCGTGTACCGATGCGCCCTCGATCACGCTGTCGGGACGGGCAAAATACACATATTCAAACACGCACATGCCGCTTTTGCCGCCGCAATGCGTCTCGATGGAACGCACGCCGTCGGCGCCGGCCACCACGATCTCACCCGGTTTCAAATCGCGCAGGAACTCCGCCCCGATGCTGTCCAGCGCACAGCTTTCAGACGCAAACACCACCGCGCCGTCAGCCGTCCGCCCCATGCAAAGCGGGCGGAAGCCCTGCGGATCGCGCGCCGCGATCAGCTTTTGCGGCGACATGATCACCAGCGAATACGCGCCCTTGATCGCGTTCATCGCCTGCTCCACCGCCGCTTCGATCGAACCGGTTTGCAGCCGCGCCTTGGTGATGGCGTACGCAATCACCTCGGTGTCGGAGGACGCGTGGAAAATGGCACCCTCCAGCTCATACTGGCGGCGCAGTTCCGTCGCATTGGTCAGATTGCCGTTGTGTGCCAGCGCCATATTGCCCTTGACATGCCGCACCACCAACGGCTGCGCGTTGTTGATGCTGTTTTCGCCGGTGGTGGAATACCGCACATGCCCGATGGCGATATTGCCCTGTCCGAGCGTCGCCATCACCTCCGGCGTAAACACCTCCGGCACCAGTCCCGCGTCGCGGTAATGGCGGAAAATACCCTCGTCGTTCACCGCGATACCGCAGCTTTCCTGCCCGCGGTGCTGCAACGCGTACAGCGCAAAATAGGTGGATTGCGCCACATTGCAGGTTTTCGTCTCAAAAATGCCGAAAACGCCGCATTCTTCGTGTATGGAATCAAACATGCTCGTAATCCTTTCTGAAAGGAAGTGATTCGGTCTGCGTTTTCTTTATTCGCCCATGATGCGGCGCATCATCTCCTGATACGCTTCCACCTCACCGCCCATGTTGCGGCGGAAACGGTCTTTATCCAGCTTCTCATGCGTGTGCACATCCCAGAACCGGCAGGTGTCCGGCGAAATTTCGTCCGCCAACACGATGGTGCCGTCGGCGGTCTTGCCGAACTCGATCTTGAAATCCACCAGTTCCACATCCAGCTTGAGGAAGTACTCCTTCAGAAATGCATTGACGGCAAACGCATACTTCGCGATGGTGTCCAGTTCTTCCTTGGTCGCCAGACCCAGCGCCAAAATGTGATAATCGTTGATCAGCGGATCGCCGAGATCGTCGTTTTTATAGCTGAATTCCAGCGACGGCTGCTTCAGCACAACGCCTTCTTCCACGCCGAAGCGCTTGGAGAACGAACCGGCGGCGATGTTGCGGACAATGACCTCCAGCGGCACGATGCTGACCTTTTTGACCAGCGTTTCGCGCTCGGACAGCTCCTCCACAAAATGCGTCGGCACACCCGCTTTTTCCAGCTTCTGCATCAGGAAATTGCTCATGCGGTTGTTGACCACGCCTTTGCCCGCGATGGTACCCTTCTTTTCGCCGTTGAACGCGGTCGCGTCGTCCTTGTAATCGACGATGACCAGGTTCGGGTCGTCAGTGGCAAACACCTTTTTTGCTTTGCCTTCGTACAGTTGTTCCAGTTTTGTCATGATCTGTCGCTCTCCTTTATATAATTACAATAATCTAACGCTTACGATTCACTCCGCCAGTTCCTGTTGCAGCTTCGCGTCCTTCGCCAGCACCGCCGCCGTCATATCCGCTTTCATCTGCACAAGCTGTGCCCGCAGCGACTCGTCGCCGAGCGCCAACATCTGCACTGCCAAAATCGCGGCGTTTTCCGCGCCGTCGATCGCCACCGTCGCCACCGGAATACCCGACGGCATCTGCACCGTTGCCAGCAACGCGTCCAGCCCGTCCAGCGTGGAGGATTTGATCGGAATGCCGATCACCGGCAGCGTCGTGTGCGCGGCGAGC
>CAJKXG010000238.1 GCA_905203795.1 uncultured Oscillospiraceae bacterium
AAATATCACACAATGACATATAAATATAGCGCTTTGTGTTGAATGTATCGCTTCTGTCAGACCACTGACAATCATTGAATTATACACTGATTGTGCATATAAGTCAAACAGTAAAATGCTAAAAAGTCCGCAAACGGTGATTATTCATTCGTTCAAAGTGCAATCTTGCCGATCATGCACACGATGTATGACCGTAAGCCGCTTTTATGTATTCCGCGATGGAGCCAATAGATAATAGATTAAAATAACAAATTATTGAACAAGAGACGAATCTTAAGAGGAAACAAAAAAGCGGAAGGCGTTGTTTCCGCTGTAGGTGTTACGAGGTCTGTTTATCCTATGTATGAATAAGGTAGTGCTGTTTTTTAGAACTGTTGACCATAGCCCTACGCTTTATGTGAGACTATCACAGGTTGCTATATTTTTACTTTTTGTCACCAATCATGGTGATACCGATACATCTTTGTAACACCTACATGTCAGGATGCTTGCAATACGCGGGAAAAGCATGTATAATCTTCTGAGAGACTTTTTTAGACGGGGAAGGTGACGGGCATGCGCGCATGGCTGCAACAACACAAAAACGTCTTGATCGCGGCGGCGATCATCCTCGCGGTGTTGGTCGCGGCGTTTGTTGCGGGCGGCGATATCGGCCGTGTACCCCAGCCGCCTGCGTCGTCCGCCGCCTCCTCTCAAACCGACGAAACGCCGCAGCAACGAACCTGCCGCGTGTCTGTTTCCTGCCGTACCGTGCTGCAAAATATGGACAAGCTGGACGAAAGCAAGGTCGGGATCGTCCCGGCGGACGGCTGGCTGCTTCCGCCGATAACGGTGGCGTTTGAGAAAGGTGAATCCGCGTTCGATGTCATCAAGCGGGTCTGCCGTGAGCAGGAAATTCCGCTGGAATTTTCCCTTACACCGGGGTATGATACCGCCTATATCGAGGGGATTGGCCATCTGTACGAATTCGATTGCGGCAGTCTGTCCGGCTGGATGTATCTCGTCAACGGCGCGGTGCCGCAGGTGGGCTGTTCCGCCTATACGCTGCAAAGCGGCGATGTGGTGGAGTGGGCGTACACCTGCTCTCTCGGTGCGGATCTCAGTCAAACCGCGCAGTAAAACGAAAGGGGGGAGCAGTATGCGGGACGCGTTTTGCGATGTTCATCCGCTGGTCAATCTGGTCTATTTCGCGGTAGTGCTGCTCTTTTCCATGTTTGTGATGCATCCTGTTTTTTTGGCGCTGTCGCTGGTCGCGTCCGTCGCCTATGCGCTTTGTCTGACAGGCGGGCGCGGTGTGCGCTTTTGCGTGCGGTTCACCCTGCCCATGTTGCTGCTCGTGCTGGTGGTGAGTCCGGCGTTCAATCACGCGGGCGCAACGATCCTTGCGTATCTGCCCTCCGGCAACCCGCTGACGCTGGAATCTCTCCTGTACGGCGCGGCGTCCGCCTGCCTGATGGCGGCGGTGCTGCAATGGTTTGCCTGCTTGACGCAGGTGATGACCGCCGAGAAATTCGTGTATCTGTTCGGGCGGGTCATCCCGTCGCTGAGCTTGGTGCTGTCCATGACGCTGCGTTTTGTCCCGCAGTTTCGGGCGCAGTTCCGGCAGGTGCGGGAGGCGCAGCGCTGCATCGGGCGGGATATGGCAAACGGTCGTCTGCTTCAGCGGCTGCGACACGCGTTCAGGATATTTTCCATCATGCTGTCCCGAACGATGGAAAACGCCATTGAAACCGCCGATTCCATGAAAGGGCGGGGATATGGTCTGCCCGGTCGCACCGCGTTTTCCGTCTATCGCTTTGACAAACGGGACGGATGGATGCTGGCGGGCATCCTGCTGGCAGCCGCCTATGTGGGTGCGGGCTGCCTGTCGGGGACGTTGACCTTTTGGTATTTTCCGACTGTCGGCGGCGCGCTTGGCGGCGGGTACGCCGTGAGCGTTTACGCGGTGTACGGCGGTTTGTGTTTCTTTCCGACGATGTGGCATGTGAGGGAGGCGAGACAGTGGCGCTTGTTGCGGTCGAACATTTAACTTTTCGGTATCCCGAAAGCGCGCGAGAGGCGCTGCGGGATATCTCCTTTTCGCTGTCCGCCGGTGAATTTGCCGTCCTGTGCGGACCGTCCGGCTGCGGAAAAAGCACGCTGCTGCGGCAGTTGAAACGCGCGTTTACCCCTCACGGCGAGCGGGAAGGCGAGGTTCGGTGGGACGGACGACCGTTGTCGGAGGTGGACGAGCGGACGCAAAGTCGGGAGATCGGGTTTGTGGGGCAGTCGCCGGACAACCAGTTGGTCACCGACAAGGTGTGGCACGAGCTGGCGTTCGGTCTGGAAAGTCTGGGCATGGACACCCCCGCCATCCGCAGCCGCGTGGCGGAAACCGCCAGCTTTTTTGGTATTCAGACGTGGTTTGACGCTGAGGTGGCGGCGTTGTCCGGCGGGCAGAAGCAGCTTTTGAATTTGGCGGCGGTGATGGTGACGGAACCGAAGCTGCTGCTGTTGGACGAGCCGACCGCGCAGCTCGATCCGATCGCCGCCGCTGAGTTTTTGGCGGCGGTCGGGCGGGTCAATCGCGAGTTGGGCACGACCGTGTTGGTCGTCGAGCATCGGCTGGAGGACTTGCTGCCGTACAGCGACCGACTGCTTGTGATGGAGGACGGGCGGCTGGCGGCAGACGGTACGCCGGATGCGGTCGCGCGGCTGCTTCGGGA